>CAZYJQ010000001.1:0-104528 GCA_964647835.1 uncultured Desulfovibrio sp.
GTTTCATAGTTTGAGGACAGTTCTGCCAGACGTGTTAAAAGATCGCATAATGCTTTTTTATCCGGCGTGAGAACGGTGTCAGGACGGAGGTGCACCCCCTTTTTGATAGAGGGCATGTTTACGGCAAAAGAAATATCTGTACGAGCGCGAGAGATATCAGCCTTGACCACGCCACCCACAGTGAGGGTTATGTATTCAAGATGCTTTTTTTGGGCATCGATAATAACATTTTTAGCCGTTGCGGCGTTATGGGCAGAAGAACTGGTAAGCGTAACAAAAATTATACTGCCTATGAAAAAAAGGAGTTTTGCTCGTATGGATAGCAGCATCGTATAATATCGACCTTTTTGTCAGTGTAAAAGGAAGTTTCTGAGGTTTTTATCTGTGGTAGAAAATAAGTGTTAGTAGTAAATCTTTGGTTATTCCGAAGATTTAGGCCCATTAGGTTGGGAAGCATCCCCCATAGAACGCACCGCTGTCGGCCCCCCACCCCTTGTACAACTGTACAACAATCTCTTTAAGGAGCTGGTTCTGTCCGTAATCCGCGCATCTTCCTAAAAGAATCAGGAGAGCGGGCGAAGAAGGGCAAAACAGTATCATGGCAAATCATAATGCCTTTCGTCCGTCTTAGGACTGCATGCCAGAGCTTTATACCAGGGATTTATACCAAGGACTCAGGCCAGAACTTCCTGCAAGGCCTTAGTATTGTATAAAGGGTGCTCCCTCAATGGCATACTTTAGATATATCTCTAATTTGTGTTTTTCGGAAGCACTTTAATAATAAAAGACTTCTCTAGCTGTAAATATTCTTGAGCGACCCGTTGAATGTCTTCTGCCGTGAGGCTTTGGCTCTCTTCAATGAGGTTAAGCTTGAAATTAAGGGGCAAACCAAGGGCTGTAAATGCGGCGCTTTCAGAGCTGCGTGCTCCCAGGCTTTGCCTGTCGCGGTAATACTCCCCTGCCAAAATATTTTTGCCGCGCTCTAAGAGGGGAGTTTTGAGGAGTTTTCTTTTGAGGGCATCGATTATCGTTGTAAAACCCTCGTAAGCCACATCGACACTTTTCGGCTCTGTACCAATATAAAAAATGAGGGCTCCGGCCTTTTGGGTCTTCCAAGGGAAGGCGGTAACGCTATAGCCAAGGCCTTGTTTGTCGCGCAGTTCGCTAAATAACAAACCGCTTTGCCCAGCCAATATATTGGTGAGGAGTTCTAAAGAAGCCTCATCTGGCGAATTGGTTCCGGGAATGGGAAAGGCCAAAAAGAGGTGCGCTTGTTCGCGCTCCGCCAATTCAAGAGAAAGCTCTCTCTTTTGGGTGAGCGTGGGAGTGGCCAGAGGGGGAAGGGTTTTTGATGGTTTGGGAAGTTTTTGGACAAGGGCAAGGATGTCATCTTTGGAAAAATCGCCGCAGAGCGAAAGAGTCCAAGGATAGCTTCGTTGCTTTGTCCAATGCTCCTGCGCGCTTTTATGCGTAAAGCTGGCGATGCTTTCGGGCGTTCCTAACTGGAGGAAGCCGTAGGAGTGGTTAGGGTATAAAAAAGCCGTTAGGTGGCGAAAGGCCAAAGAGATAGGTTGTTCTTCAGAGCGTATGATGGCGGCTTGGATGTTTTCTTTTACGCGGTCAGTTTCATCAGATGAAAATTGTGGGTTATCAATAACATCCCTTGCCAGTTCAAACAGGTCATGGGTGAATTGGCTGGGCGCTGAGAAAGAAAGGCCGAAGGTTTGGCGGTTTGATGAAGCCGTGAGGGTGGCGGCGCGCTCAGATAAAAAAGTTTGTATGGCGTTATAATCTCTGGTTGCTGTGCCTCGAGTGAGGGTTCCGGCGGTTAGGGCGCCTAAGCCTTGGGTTGAGGGGGTAAGAAGGTTTTCCCCACCGTCAAAGAGCAGGGTTGCAGAGATATAGGGCAGGGTAGGGTCGGGCAAAAGCACAAGAGAGCAACCGTTTTCTAAGGTAATTACCTCCTGTTCGGATGGGCTGACTGTGCTTTTTTCTGCCGAAACAGAAGGCGTACTTTGCCAGGTATCGTCAAGTTCAGCCACAAGCCAGTCGGCTAGTCCTTGATTTTTGCTATCTCCTTCAAAGGGCATATCAACGGGAGTAATTCCGAAAATCCCCGCTGATTGGGGTTGGAATACCTCTGTATAAAGAGCTGTAAGCATGGCAAGATTGCTATTGGCGACATTGGTTAAGTAATTTTGCGCGTCGGCTTCGCCGTTAAAATAAAAGTTAAAATGCCCAATTTGGGAAGCGTATCCTTCGAGGGTTTCACGGGAGCGGTAAAAAGAATCTTGAAGGGCGAGTTGGGCTCTGGCAAGGTCCTCTTTTTCAAAGACGAAGCCTCGTTGCATATCCCTAAGCAGTTCCTGCCAGAAGGGTTTGATATTTTGGGGGTCCAGGGTGGCCATAACAAATACAAGACCGCTTTCTTCAAAACTGTAATTCTGCATTGATATGCTATCGACCAAGCGCTTGTCATACTTGTATTTTTTGAAAAGTGGCGATGTTTGATCGCCACCAATCATATGCGTAAGCAAGTCCAGATGGACAGCCTTGTTGTCTTTTAAGCTTGGGGCATGAAAGGCAAGGGTGAGGCGAACTTTTTGCCAAGGCCCGGTTTGAATATTGACGGCAGGTTTATGAGGGGCCGTTACATCCCGTTTGGGCGGGGTAAGGGCCTTGTCATTGGTAAACTCGGAAAATTCCTTTGTGATTTGCTTTTCTGCCTGCTCAAGGCCAATGTTACCACAAACAACAAGAATCATGGACTGAGGCTGATACCACTGCTGGTGGTAGACATTTAAGTCTTCCACTGTCATGGCGCGAATGGTGTCTTCAAAACCAATAATAGGGTGAGCATAAGGGCTTTGGCTAAACATATCCGCAATCATCTGGGTAAAGAGAACATTGCCGGGTGAGTCTTTTCCTCTTTTAAGTTCCGACACGATTACTTCTTTTTCAGAAGCGAGGTGGTCTGCGTTAAAAAGGGGTAAAAAAGCCATTTCTTTCAGGACCGAAAGGCCTTTTTCCCATTGGGACGAGGGTAAGTCAACCACATAGCCCGTCTGGTCAAAGCTTGTGAAAGCATTGAGATAGCCGCCTTTGTTTTCTACTTCACGGGCAATTTCTCCATCGCCATAATGGCGGCTGCCTTTAAAGACCATATGCTCCAGCACATGACTTATACCCGCTTGGGGGAGGGTTTCGTAGGCGGAACCGGCGTGAACGTAAAGACGAAGGGAGACAAGGGGGAAGCGGTCGTCTTGTTGCAAGATGACCTTAAGGCCGTTAGTTAACTGAAACGTTTTTTTTTTGTCCGCTTGGTGAGAAGCGGTAGGCTGATTTTTCATAGGTGTTTTGATTGCTGGTATGGGCAGACTGGAAAGGCCAGTCGGGCTGAAAGGAGGGGCTGGGGTAAGGTCTTGTGTTATGGTTATGCTTTGAAGCGACTGGGCGGCCTCATAAAAATCACTGGCTGAAGAGTGATGGTAGGTCATGGGGAAAACGATATCATGGTCTTGGGGGTCTTGACTTGGCAAAGGGAGGAGGGGCTGGTCGTTTTCAAGTTTTGAAACCATGGGGGTCTCGTCATAGCCAATGGAAACCGCGCTGGCGGTTGTGTCGCTAGCATAGGCAGGGGAGCCGAGGGGGAGGAGAGAAGCGGACTTCCAGGGGTTGTTTTTTGCTGGTTGCGGTTGATTTTCTTTTTTCTCTAAATAAACAGGGTGACTCACAGGAAAGATGCTTCTCAACACAGACTGTTTATTGCGATGAAGTTGTGCGGGATTTGTTTGACGGGCTGATGCCAGAGTGTGCTCAGAAGAAGCTGAAAACATCTTGGGAATAGCCAGCTGGAGTTGGTAAAGGCCTTGGGGGGCTTGCGCAAAAGGATTTTTTTGTTGTGGTTGCAAAGAGACAGCGTCAACAAGGGCATTGCTGCTGGGAATGGGGATCAAGGCCACCTGTTGGGGGGCAGAGGGGGCCTTTGTAGTCCCTTGACCACTGGTTGCAATACTACTGGTTACAAGGGGATTCGTCTTGTCCGTTGTGATATTTTTCGCTGTGTTCTCTGCTTTGTTCACCTTGCCAGAAGGCGGGGTGCTCACTCGGTTGTGTTTGGCGGGGACTTTGGATTGGTTTTCCACATAACCCATGGACTCGCCAGAGGGGAGAGGAACGGAAAAATCAGTCTTTTTAGTGGATTCAGACGGTTTTTGTACAGAAGTGGCACGAAGATCCGAGGGCTTTGCCGAAGTTTTGACTGGCTGGGGCAAGGACGATTGAGCCAAAGAAAGTTGGTTCAAAGACGGTTTAACCAGACGAGGCTTGGGGGCGGATGCGTTGAGCGGAAAAGGAAGGCCCAGTGACGATGCAGACGCCACAAGGTCATGCTGGGGACGAGCATTTTGATTGGCTGTATTGTGACCAGCCATAGTCTTCGTGCTGATGTTTTGGGTGTTCTTTTTTGGGTCTGTCCTTTGAATTGCCTCTTGGACTGCCCCTTGGGCTGAGGGGATATTCCTTGAGAAAATTTCCGTTTCAGCTGATTGGAGCTTTTTGGGGGCGGCGACTAATGCTTTTTCAGTGGCTACTTTTTCTGAAATTTCGCCAAAAGATGTGGCTTCTGGCCTATGGGCCGCTTTGGGTAATGCTTTGGGTGATATTTCGGGCGATATTTGAGTGGGAGCCTTGGCGCCAATACCCAGAGGAGCCGCCAGGATTTCGGTCGTAGGAGGTGGGCTTGTTTTGGCAACAGGGGGCGTTGAGGCTTGAGGCTGGCGCATGGTGCTGGTGGCGAACGCGACAAAGGCGGTACAATAGCTCAGTAAGCAGATTATGCCAAAAATCTTGAGTTTCCGCACAGTTAGCCTCGTATTAGCCTGGATGTTCCAGAAAAGGTAAGCCCGATTGCTTGTGTCTTTCTCAGCGAAAGGGTGTAAAGACAAGGGGGAGAAAGTAAAGAGCGACTTGTCTGAAAAAAACGCCGTGAGACGGTTGACCAACAACACAGGTTAGAAGTTATTATATTAGCAGGAAAAAGCATTAAAAGGCAAGTTGTTTTTGATTCTACGCGTTCTCTTGCACCGATTTGGAGAAAAAAACCGATTTCCGCTGAAAAATATTATTCCGAGGGGTGTAAAAAAGTAAGCATCAGGTCATTGGGTTCTATGGGGAAGCCCAGCAAATTCATAGTCGCCACGCACAGAGCCAAGGGCGAAAGATAGGTGTCACTCCAATCGAATTCAAGCAGAAAACAATCATGAACCGCGGTACGTTGCGGCGAGGTTTCTTCAAGGGGGTGAGGCTGAGAACTTGTGCATTGGCCAGAAGGCAAGGGTTCAGCGCGTAAAAAGAACTTTCGAACAGGTATTTCACGAATGCCCTTTTTCGTTTCCCGTTGCCAGATGAGGTCGGTAGAGGGTTGGAGCTTGGCCCAGACATCGGCAAAGGTAAAGGGAAGACGCGAAGGACAACGAAAGCCGAGGGAGTAGACTTCGCGTGGGGCGTTGGACACTTTTTCTTTAAGGTCAAGTCGCTCAACGCTGACAACGCGCATGCCCTTGGGCAAGCCACGCAAGGATTCAAATATTTCTTGGGGGGCGTGGGCTTTGCTCAGGTAAACCGTTAACCATTCACATTCACTGGCGACTCCGGTTGGTAAAGCCCGACCAAAGGAGAGCAGAGGGAGGGGGTGGTAGCCTTGGCTAAAACACAAGGGGAGCTTGGCTCGCCTAAAAGCCCTGTCGATGATGGCCTGAATTTCCAATTGCGACAAAAAAGCCGCCTCGTTGTGGCGCGAATAGGTGATTTTATAATGCGCCTCTTTGCGGGTGAGATGCTCGGCAAGCTTGGGCGGTAATTGTTTTTTATGC
This sequence comes from uncultured Desulfovibrio sp., assembly GCA_964647835.1. Classification (GTDB taxonomy): domain Bacteria; phylum Desulfobacterota; class Desulfovibrionia; order Desulfovibrionales; family Desulfovibrionaceae; genus Frigididesulfovibrio. Next base: position 5,874 of record CAZYJQ010000001.1, read on the forward strand.
TTATTGGTAAAGGGCTGAACCGTTTCGGGGGCGGCGGTTTTTTCGTCAATTCCTTCAACGCCTGAGACATCTTTGCCCTCTGTATCGGCTTTGGCTTTCTCAATTCCCACGGCTCCCTGAAATAGCTGGGATTGCTGGGATTGATGAGTTCCGGGGGCTTCGTTGGACTCGTTGTCGGCTTGTTCTTTGGCGAGGCTCTTATCAAGAGCTTCTTGGGCAATTTTTTGAGCGCGCAGAATAACACGACCGTACTCGTCCAGTTGCACACTGTGCGCGCTTTGATCCCGTTCGGCAAAGTTTAAGCGGTTGGCGTAGGTGGTATTGTGAGGGGCGTTTTCGGACAGACCAAAATCATCGGGCTGTAAAGAATCAATGGGTTTGTCCAGTAGTGATGGCCCGGCCTTGGTGTCGCAAACACCGCATTGCAGACAGGTCGCGTAACGGCAATCGCCAACGGTTTGTTCCTTAAAAGCTCGCTGGAGCTCTCTTGTATAAAAGTCTTTCCTCACTCCGCTATGCAGATGATCCCAAGGCAAGGGTTCGTCAAGGTCTCTCTCGCGGGTATATTCTTCCATGGTGAGGTTGTTTTCTCGCAAGGCTTCTCGCCAAGGGTCGAGGTTAAAGCCATCCATCCAGCTGGAGAAAATAGCGCCTTTTCGATAGGCAGCCTCAACTACAGGCGCAAGAAGCCTGTCGCCGCGAGAAAATACACCTTCCAAAGCGCTCATATCCGCTTCGTGCCAACGCAGTTTTATGCGTTTTTCTTTTTTAACCGCGTCCAGCAGGAGCCCAATGCGGCGGCGAATTTCTTCGAGGGTTATCTGGTCGGCCCACTGGAAGGGTGTGTGTGGTTTGGGCACGAAAGGGGAAAGGGCGGCCGTTATCTGCATGCGCTTTATTCCCGGCCCAGCAGCGTCGCGCGCCTTGCGGCAAAGGTCGAGGATAGCGAGGATATCTTCGTCAGTTTCTGTGGGCAACCCAATCATAAAATAGAGTTTTACTTGCTGCCAACCATGCTCAAAGAGTTTTTGAATATGGAGGATAAGCTCTTCTTCGGTAATGCCTTTGTTGATGACATCACGCAAGCGCTGGCTTCCGGCTTCTGGGGCGAGGGTGGCTCCTGTGCGTCTGATGGTCGCCATTTTTTCCATAATGGAGTCGTCGATGGAACCCACCCGCAACGAAGGGAGCGAGACACTGATTTGTTCGTGGGCACAACGGTCAACGGTGTTCATAAAAAGGGTTTTAAGGGCTGAATAGTCACCGCTACTGAGCGATAAAAAGGAAACATCGTCAAAACCCGTGTCCGTCAGACAACTGTGAAGGAGGTGTTCGAGATTTTCAACACTGCGTTCACGAGCTGGCCTGTAGATGGAGCCCGCCTGACAAAAGCGGCAACCCCGAGTACAGCCCCTTCCAATTTCAAGGGCAAGACGGTTATGTACAGCGCCAAAGGGGATCGGCTGGACCGAAGGGTAAGGAGCGTCGTTCATGTCGGGAATGACTTGACGGGTAATGCTCGTATAGTCTTCAAATAAAGGATTAACACAGCGTGTGGCGGGGTTGAAACGGAAAAATTCAGGAATATAAACACCGCTAATATGGCGGGCTTGTTCTAAAAACTCCCTGCGACTCTTGCCTTGCCCACGGCATTGCTCTAATAAACGCAACACTTCGGGCAAAACAGCTTCGCCTTCGCCGAGCATCATGAGGTCAACAAAAGGCGCTATGGGTTCGGCGGACAAAGTACAGCCCCCCCCTGCCATGATAATGGGCCAGGGTTTACCGGGGTGTTCTGTGTTGGGGGTATCTCTTTGACTGGCATAGAGGGGGATGCCCGCCAATTCGAGCATGTACAATATATTGGTGTAACAGAGCTCGTGGGTTATGGAGAAACCCACTGCGTCAAGGGCGGCAAGGGGTGTTTTAGATTCCAGGGTGGCAAGGCGAACATTATGCTCACGCAGAATAGCCCCCCCTTCCCTGCAGGGGGTGAAGACTCGCTCGGCGTACCAAGTGGGTTGGTCGTTGACTATGGCGTAGAGAATTTTTTGTCCCAGATAGGACATGCCCACTTCATACATATCAGGAAAAGCCAGTGCCATATGGAGAGACACGGTTTCGAGATTTTTATGGACGGAGCCTTCTTCAATGCCGACATAGCGGCTTGGCTTAGGAAGCAGGGAAAGAATAGTATGCATATATTTTTTGCTGAATAAAAAGATTGTCTGCCAGAAAAAATCCGGCAGACAAGTGATTATTTTCCGAGAAGGAGTGAGGAAATGGAGCTGTTGGCGTCTTCGCCCTTGAGGTCAAGGTTGCCAAGACCGCCAGATGAAAGGGAAATATTGGAGCAGGCTTCCAAATACTTTGTTTTCAGATCTTCAGGTACGTTCTTATATATATAGATAACATGGGACAGCGCGATGGAACCGCGAAACTCCATATCAAAGGGGTAGCCGTAAGGCATAAGCATCATTTGAACGCCCTGCTGGGTAGGGACAGTTTGCAAGATGGCGGGGTCTTGAATGCTGTTGCCGTCTTGTCCAAGTTTGCCGAGGGCGGTTTCACCTGAAACCAGTTTAACCATAGTAATTTCGTAAGCCATATGTTCTCCTTAGGCATAAAAGCCAAATGTGTTGACAAAATAGAGAGGGCTTGACCTTGTGTCAAGTGAAGTTTGCACCATGCAGAGTCGGTTATTTGGTTGCCGACGGATTTTTTTGAAGGACGCGTGAGTGAGGGGGGACTGATTCGGTGAGCCAGACGTTTCCACCAATGGTAGAGGAGTTGCCAATGGTTACACGCCCTAGAATGGTAGCGCCTGCGTAAACCGTAACATTGTCCTCCAAGATGGGGTGGCGGGGCTGACCTTTGACAAGGGTGCCGTCTTCGCCTTTGGGGAAGGACACGGCCCCAAGGGTTACCCCTTGATAGAGGCGGCAGTGTTTCCCAATAATGCAGGTTTCACCGATGACAACACCTGTGCCATGGTCAATGAAGAAATCAGGCCCAATTTGGGCTCCGGGGTGAATATCAATGCCGGTTTGGGAATGGGCCATCTCGCTAATGATGCGTGGAATAAGTGGTACATCCAAAGCATAGAGGCAATGGGCCACGCGGTGGTTGCTCATGGCAAGGATAGAGGGGTAGCAGAAAATAGTTTCACCGGGAGTTTTGGCGGCGGGGTCGCCTTCATAGGCGGCGTTAACGTCGCTTGCGAGCAGATCTCTGATGGCGGGCAGTTCTTCCATAAACTGCGCGGCTTTATCACGCGCCACTTGGCGAAGGTCATGGTAAGAGCCGTCCGTTTGTCCGTTCATAAAGCTTATGCCGCACAAAATTTGCTCTTGGAGGAGGCGAAAGGTGGAGTCAAGGCTGGCGGTAATGTGATAGGGCAAGCTTTCGCTGTGAACTCGTGCCCAACCGTAATAACCAGGGAAAAATATGGCTCGTAATCTATCGACTATTTCTTTTAAGACGGACAGGGAGGGCATAGCAACATTGGACTTTGAGGCAAAAACCATCTCTTGATAGGGAGCTGGCTTGCAAAGAAGCTTGGATATTTTTTCAAAGTCGGGAGTGGGGGCAGGTTTTTTGTTCATGGCGATCCTGTCTGTTTAAAATGACTTGGTGTGCTGATAAAGATGAAAACTATAGCTGATTCTCTTGGGGTTGTATAGGTTCAATGACAAGTAAAAAAGCGCTGGAGGGGATGAATTGTACAACTCCATAAAAACGCGATTGAAGGTACGTTCCTTATATTGTGATGTGAATTTTACGATGAAAAAGGGGATTATTGTATGGAAATTACTGATAAGTCAAAAATTGTGACAAGGGTCACTTTTTTACCCGAGGAGATTCGCTAATTACATATGTGACAAGAGTCACAAGACGTTGTATAGTTAAGGAAATATTTTTTGCGATTTTTGCGACTGTTGTTGTAAAGCGTGTTGTATGCGGACTTCTTAGTTAACTTCATCACCTTTATGTGTTCCTTTCTTGTCTGTGGTTGGGCAGGTCGGGAGCTTGTCAGTCATTGTAATCATGAGCGGTCGCTTGTGCTTTGGGGAGGGATGTATGTCCAAAATACCGCCGCGACGCAAATGGAAACTCTTTTTGCTCGCCTTTGTCTGTGGTGTCGGGTCTGTGCTTGTTGCTAACGCCACCATTGACTACACTGACCAGCGAGTGTTTTGCAGTCAGTGTCACTCGATGGAAGGGGTTGCTGTAACACACAGCAACAGTACTCATGCTCAATTTAGCTGTAACGAATGTCATACACCGGCGGGTCTGGTGGCCAAGTTGCCTTACAAGGCAAAGGTTGGCATGCACGATATTTTCGTTACCTTCACAGGAACAGTGCCTTCGACCATTCACGCCACGGAAGAAATGAAGGAAGTTGTTAAAGCCAACTGTGTGCGTTGCCATGCTTCAACGATTTCTACCGTTGCCATGGATGTAAAACCTTTTTGTGTAGACTGCCATAAGTCTGTTCCCCACCAGTCAAAACTGCCGATTTCTTTCAGGGAGGCCGCTGATGTCTAAGAAGTTTATCCTTTTATGTACTATGGTGCTTTTTGCCGCTGGGTATACGGGGCTCGTCGGGTGCTCGGACACTACCAACGAAGTTCTAGTGCCAGAATATAAAACATCGTTGTCCGAAGGTGAAAGGAACCTTTCTTCATTTAAAGACCAGTTTCCTCACCAATATGACACTTATCAAAAAACTCGTGAATCTGGTCTTGAGACAAAAACTAAATATAAGGCTTCTTTCGCATTCCATAAAAACGACAACACAAGTGAGCCGCCTGTGGGCTTTCCCGGCGCGGCCCAGCCCTATTTGAAAAACCTGTGGCTGGGGTATCCTTTTAGTTTTGAATATAACGAAGCTCGTGGTCACGCCCTAGCGGTTCAAGACATTCTTGATATTGACCGTATCAACCGCTATGACGATAACGCCGGACTTCCCGGCACTTGCTGGAACTGTAAAACCACCAAGGTCATAGACTGGCAAAAAGAGTATGGCGATGCGTTTTGGTCAATGAACTTTAACGAATTTCGTGATGAAGCTCACATTAGTCCCATGGAAAACAGCATTAGCTGCGACACCTGTCACGATCCGCGCGATATGACCCTGCGCATTTCGAGCATTCCTTTGAATGACGCTTTACTGGCTAGGGGCATTGACTGGCGTGAAGCTTCTCGGAATGAAATGCGTGGTTATGTTTGCGGACAGTGTCACGTTGAGTATTATTTCTCTGATCCCGCTCACGGTCCCGCCGCCAAGCCCGTTTTCCCATGGTCTAACACCAAAGACGGCGTTGACGGCAGAGAACCTGAGCAAATTTACGAATACTATCAAGACAAAGGGCCCAAAGGTGAAGACGGCATGTATATGAGCTTTATGGACTGGCAACATCCTGTCTCTAAAACCCGTATGCTCAAAGCCCAGCACCCTGAGTTTGAAACTTGGTATAACGGCACCCACGGCGCCGCTGGCGTTACTTGCGCCGACTGCCATATGCCCTATGTTCGCCTTGATGGTAAAAAGAAAATATCCAGCCACCAGTGGATTTCTCCTTTGCGGAGCGAAGAAACCATTTTGGGTTCTTGCGGTCAGTGCCACTCTGACAAAACAGCCGATTACCTAAGAGAACGCGTGCAGTTTACTCAAGATAGGGTGTATACCATGCTTCTTGAAGCTCAAGGTGAATCAGTTCGCGCTCACGAAGCCATTCGTCAGGCCGATGAGTGGGGTGGTGAAAAGAGTGATAACTATAAGGCTCTTATGGCTGAAGCTCGCGAGCATGTGAGAAAAGGACAATTCTTCTGGGATTTGGTTTCCGCTGAAAACAGCATTGGTTTTCACAACCCCTCCAAGGCCTTTGATACGCTGAACAAGTCAAAGAACGAAAGCTCAGCCGCTGTGGCCCGTGCTTTGGAAGCCACGCAATACGGCATTGCCAATGTGGCCACGGAAGATATCACAACCCTTGTTCCTCCTCTCTTAGAGTGGAGCCGTGAAATGCAGATGGAACAGGAGAATTTGGATAAACATATTTGGACACGTTACCTGCCGCTCTTGCCCAAAAAAGAACGGGTGTGGGACGGTCAGCAAAAAATAGCTCAGAAATAGTCAGTTGTTCTGTTTTTCTGTAAGCTTGTAAAGTAATCAGTGGCGGTCATTATGACCGCCACTTTTCAGGTACAAAAAAAGACCACCTTCACGGTGGTCTTTTTTTGTGGAAGATGCGGAATATCGCTTATTTTACCCAGCCACGGAACTTCATAGCTTCGATGACTTTATCAAGGGCAGCGACCCAAGCCGCGATACGATAAGATACTTTCTTTTCTCTTGCGGCGTTGCAAATATTGACGCAGGTTTGGGTCAGTGTGGCTTCAAGACGAGCCAACACTTCTTTTTCTTCCCAAGCGAAGCAATAGCGGTTTTGAACTTGTTCAAAGTACGAAACCAATACGCCACCGCAGTTAGCGGCGATGCCGGGATAGACCACTTTGCCCTTGTCGAGCAAGATGGCTTCGCCACCGGGAGTAATGGGGCCGTTAGCGCCTTCAATAACGAAGGGGGCTTTGATGGAATCGGCGTTGTCTTCGTGAATCTGGTTTTGCAGAGCCGCTGGGATAAGAATATCCACGTCCATGCCCCACAGGTCGTTACCGTCCATTTCTTCAACGTTGGGAACGCCTTTCACCGTACCGTTGGCTTTGGAGAGTTCTCCAGCTTTATAAATGTCGATACCTTTGGGGTTATGAAAACCTCCGCCAATATCGGCGATGGCCACAATTTTCGCCCCTTCGCGCTCAAAGGCGATGGCGGCGTTGGCGCCAAGGTTACCAAAACCTTGGATACCAATGGTTTTTCCCTCAAGGGAAGTGTTGTGCTGTTTCATCAGCTCTTTCACGGCGTAAACAAGACCGAAACCGGTGGCGATATCACGTCCACGAGAACCGCCGATGACGGGGGGTTTTCCAGAAAAGGCCGTGGGGCGTTTTTGCTGGAGCAAGGTTTCGTATTCGTCAAGGAACCAAGCCATGATTTGAGGGGGAGTGCCTACGTCAGGCCCAAAAACGTCGACATCAGGGCCGAGCATGGGATAAATGGCCTTAATAAAGCCGCGACAGAGACGCTGAAGTTCATCTTGCGAAAGAGAACGGGGATCGACGGCGATACCGCCTTTGCCGCCGCCAGAAGGGATGCCGGCCAAAGAGTTTTTTACGGTCATCCAAAAGGCGAGAGCCTTAACGTCGTCCATAACTTCGTCTTGGTGAAGACGAGTTCCGCCCCTTGTGGGGCCGAGGGCGCTGTTGTGCTGGCAACGATAGCATTTAAAGTATTTCATGGTGCCATCGTCCATGCGTAGGGGGATGCTGGCTTCCATGGTGCGTTGAGGAGATGATAAAAATCCTACAATCTCATCGCTAAGATTCATAACCTTTGCCACGGCATGAAGTTCCTGAAGTGCTACTTCAAACGCGTTGTGTTTTTCACTGCTCATAGTACCCTCTTTTAGAAGTAAAAGGTCAAACACTGCCACAGTAAGGCATATATGGCATACCCATAAACGTAAAGTAAATTAGGCGTTTAGGCAAGAGGAAGAACGGGGAAAATATGAAAAAATTACGACCAAAAGGATGGGACAGGAGATTGAGCCATTAGATATAGCTATAACACCTCAAGGCTAAAACTGGCAACAAGATAATTGAATTTGCATGGTTATGTCGCTTTATGAACATTTTTTCAAAGACAGACGAGAAAAGAACTGTGGCGGGGCGTCTAAGGGGGGTGTTTTTATGGGGATGGTCAGATAGGGGCGCCTTTCTTTCGAGGGGTATTTAAGACCGCGCCCTCGGAGAAAAAGCGCATGAAGCAACCAAAGGAGAGGACTGTGCTGAAAAGTGGCGGAAATGTATACATTGAAAGTAATCGTCGGACTTGCCTCGTTAAAGAGTCCTTGCTTCTTTAACGAGACAAGCCCAACGGAAAAGAAAGGGGCGTTACGCCGCCTTGGTTGCAAGGTCAGACGTGCAAAAAGGACAACGCGTGGCCTCAAGGCTTATTTCGCTATGGCAATAGGGGCAGGTTTTTTTATCAACGACTTCTTCTTGAGGGTCTTCGCGTAGTTTGTTCATGGCTTTAACCACCGCGAAAACAGCGAAGGATATGATGAAAAAGCTTATAAGGACGTTGACGAACAGCCCGATATTAAGGGTGACGGCTCCGGCGGCTTTGGCGGCTTCAAGGGTGACATAAGGGGCGGGGCTGGTGGCGCCTTCGGACAAGACCAGGAATATATTAGAGAAATCAATTTTTCCGAGGAGAAGTCCAAGGGGGGGCATGAGTATATCTGAGACGAGGGAATCAACGATTTTTCCAAAGGCGGCGCCCACAACGATACCTATAGCAAGGTCAATGGCGTTGCCTTTCATGGCAAATTCTCTAAATTCTTTCCACATAATGAGTTCCTTTGGTTTTAGTGAAATTTGTTTTTGGTTATAATGCAAAAAATGGCATAGTTCAACTCTATTCATCGCCTTCTGGCAGAGAGGTGAATTACTATGGACAGAAAGACGCATAATCAGTATTCTTATACTAAGACTGTATTGTGTTCGTGCCTTTGTATACGTTTACGTGGCTCAATAATACATCATGTTAAGGCTATCAACCCTAACTACATGTTGGTGGCTACTCTCTCTTTATGCTTTTTTTAAGGCACTATTTACGGGGAGCCTGCCTCGCTTTGTCGCGAACGCGGTTTGTAGTGCGCTCCTTAGGGGGATTTTAATGAATCAACTGCCTGCCCAGGATGCTGAAGCAAGGCCGATATCTTTTCCCGGCAAACTCTTTTACAGTCTTAATGCCAGACTGCCTCTTATTATTCTCTGTGTAATTCTCGTGGTGGTAGCCATAAGTACAGTCTTTATATCAAAGACTTCGGACAACGTTATTTCTTATGTAAAATCCCGTCGGATAGAAGATTCTGCCCTCATGATAGGCAACTCCGTTTCTACCCAGCTTCGCATGGCAGGTAAAGATATGGCTATTATGGCGGCCTTTCCTTATGTTTATCAGGGCTTGTCTTTGCCTCCCATTGAAGAACAGAGCAATAAAGATATTATTACCCGAAGCCGTTTGAAAGGCTTACTTGAAGAAATTCAGTTTGCTTTTGGTTACTATTCTTCCTTGTGTTTAATTAATGATACAGGGGAGTTAATCGCGGGGCAGACCAATACTGTTTTTCATCAGTTGGTGGGAGACAGTGAATGGGTCCAAGAAGTTATGAGTAAAAATACCTTCTTTGTATCCGCTCCTATTTTGGATAACGAAACAGGCTATTTGGTTTTACCCGTTGCTTTAAAAGTTGTTCATGATGGAAAATCTGGCGCATTGGTTGGCATGTTGCAACTTGCCAGACTCAGTCGCAATGTCCTTCTTGAGGTCAATCAGCCCTTTTTAAAGCCGCTTGTTATTGATAGTCGTGGGAATATTGTTGCCGGAGAGACAAGCGGGCTTGCCATGACAAGCGAGGATAACGCGCAATGGTTTGGAGAAATCGCAGATAAGGTCACGGGCAGCTTAATTGTTCAGATGGAGGGGGACATGAAAACCGTAGGGTTTTATCATATCCCTCAAACAGAGCTCTACGCCATTGTGGTCGCGGATTTTGCCTATATGCAGAGCCAAGCGGTGTCCATTCGGAACTATGCCATCATTGCCGGGGCCATGACGGCTGGTTTATCCTTTCTTTGTGTCTGGCTTTTCATTTATCCGGTGACACGCGATATTAAAAAGCTCAGTTTGTTCGCAAGAAAAATACGCGCGGGCAAACACGATGTTGCCGCGCATGTTCTTCGGAAAGACGAACTAGGCGATTTGGCGGGCAGTCTTGAGGACATGGTTCTAACCTTGCGTGATTCTGTTGTAAAAGCCGAGGCCGCGACCAAGGCGAAGGGCGAGTTTCTGGCGAGGATGAGTCATGAAATCCGCACCCCAATGAACGCTATCATCGGCATGGTGTATTTAGCGTTGCAGGATAAACCGGGGGAAAAACAGCATGCCTATCTTGCTCGTATTGACGGAGCGGCCAAAAATTTACTTGGGATTTTGAACGATATACTCGATTTTTCTCGCATGGAAGCCAACAAGATGGAGTTGGAAAGCCATACTTTCCAACTTTCACAAATGGTACAGTCCATTCAGGACTTACTGCTTGTCTCAGCCCAGGAAAAAGGGCTCGATTTTGAAATTTCTGTGGAAGACGATGTCCCAGATGTCCTCGAAGGCGACTCCTTGCGACTTTCGCAGATATGTATCAACATTTGCGCCAACGCCATTAAGTTCACGGAACAGGGGTTTGTGCGTATGGCGGTGAGCGTTGCGGAACAGTTTGAAGATGGACTGCTTTTGCAGTTTGCCGTGTCCGATTCCGGTATAGGCATGGATGCAGTTAGTCTGGAGCGTATTTTTGAATCGTTTTCCCAAGCTGATGGTTCTACCACCCGAAAATACGGGGGAACAGGTCTTGGGCTGAGTATTAGCCGTGGGCTCATTCACTTGATGGGCGGTGCCATTACTGTCGAAAGTATCCCAGAAGAAGGTTCAACCTTTACTTTTACCGTTCGCTTGGGTTTAGGTCACGAAACTGTTTTGGATGCTTCTGCTGTGTACCGTTCGGATAGGGCAAACGATTCTTCTGTGAAGGCTTTGTTGGCAGAAGACAATATGATTAACCAAGAAATCGCCATTGCCCTGCTTGAAGAGATGGGGTGTGTGGTGACGTTGGCTGAAAATGGCGCGGAAGCTGTACGGATATGGGAAGAACAATCTGACTTTGATATTGTCTTTATGGATATTCAGATGCCTGTTATGGACGGCCTCACAGCGGCCAAGACCATTCGCTCGAGTGACACCGAGCGGGGTATGACAGTGCCTATAATCGCCATGACGGCGAACGCCATGGTTGGGGACAGAGAGAAGAGCCTTGAGGCAGGGATGAACGACCACATCACTAAACCCCTTGATATTGAAGAGCTCCGCAAGCTTTTTTGCAAGTGGACTTCTGGTGACATAAACGCTGTTTAATAATCAAAAGAAGATTAAAAGAGGTTGTCAATGAAGAGTAAAAGTTGGCTATTTATTAAGGTATCCGCTCTTTTTTTGGTAGGTTTAGTCGCCCTTGCTGGTTGCACCGAAGAGACCACCGTCCCTACCCAGAAGAATCGTGAAAAACCGCTCATTGGCGTTCTACTCTATAGGGCAGACGACACCTATATTTCCTTTGTGTCGGAGTCTCTTAAACGTCACTTTGAAACGGCTGGGGCTGATTTAGTACTTTATGACGCCAACAGCAAACAATTTACCCAAGACGAGCAATTGGCCTTAATGCTTGAGGCTGAGGTGGACGCCTTGGCCATTAACCTCGTTGATGTTCAGTCGGCCTCCTTTGCCGTTGATAAAATTAAGAAGGCCGATATTCCGGTTGTGTTTTTTAACAGGGAACCCAGTATAGATGACCTGAAAGCCTATGAAAGAGCGCGATTTGTTGGCACTATTCCTCAAGACGCCGGCCGCATGCAAGGCGAAATCATTTCTGGCTTATGGAAAAATCACCCTGAAATGGATCTGAACAAAGACGGACGCTTGCAATATATTATGATTCAGGCCAACTCTGATAATCCTGAGTCATTGGCGCGAACCGAATTTAGTGTAAAACATGCGCGGGAATTGGGCGTTGCCATGGAGCAGGTCGGCAATACCTTTATGTGTGGCTGGGACGAAGAAAGAAGCTATCAGTCTCTCAAAAGCGTATTGCCTCAGGTCATTACCTCCTTTGAGCTTGTCATTGCTAATAACGATGCCATGGCTTTGGGCGCGGTGAGAGCCTTGCAAGAACTCGGCTACAATACGGATATTAGTGATACAGGCACGTATTCGGCAAAATATATTCCGGTTATTGGCGTTGACGCGACCCCTCCGGCTCTTCTGGCCATTGAGGCAGGAACCATGGCGGGAACCGTGAAGCAAGATAGCGAAGGCATGGGGAAAACGGTTGTTACGCTTTTAATGAACGCTGTTCATAAAAAACCTTTACTTGAAGGTATTGATTTGGAGTGGGACGCATCAGGCATTGCTTTGCGGGTCCCTTATTCGGTTGTGGGCGAGAAGGAAGAGTAATTTCACTAGTTTGTGGCAGGATCGCTGTAGGTAAGTTCGCCCCTTGCAAATTTCACCCATGCAAGCCTTTCTCCCTGGGCGTCTTGCTAGTCTGCACTTCTCGCTAGTCTGCACGTTTCGCTTTTGGTAGCAGTAGCCTTGCTTGAATCCCGCTTTTGATAGGCGTGTCGTGGTTATGACAGGTCTTGGAGTCGTCATTTGTAACGACGGGACAATGGGTTATTTGCGTTTCTTTTTTTTCTTTTTTCCCCAAGGTTTCCCCCGCTTTGTCGGGGGAGCCATTTTAACGAGCTTGGGGTCGAAACGCGCCAAAATTTCTACGAGCTCTTTCTGGGCCGCCATGACGGTGTGGATATCTTTATAGGCCATGGGGGCCTCGTCCAAGCCCCCTGAAAGCAGTTCAATCTGACGGTTTTCAAGATAATGGCGGATATCGTTTTCTGTGAAAAGACGCATGGCGGCGGAACGGCTCATGAGACGACCAGCCCCGTGGGAGCAGGAGAAAAGAGAACCTGAATTACCCTTGCCACGAATTATAAACCCCGGTGTCCCCATGGAGCCGGGGATTATGCCTTCTAGACCCAAGGCCGCTGGCGTTGCCCCTTTACGGTGAATAACAAGCTCCTCGCCGTCCAGTGTTTCTTTCCAGGCGAAGTTGTGATGATTCTCAACGGTGGCAAGGGCGTTAGCCCCAATGGACTGCAGGATATGATGATGGATTATTTCATGGCTGGCGGCTGAGTAGCGTCCCATAAGCTGCATGGCTTCCCAGTATTCCATTCCAAAACCATCGTCCAGCGAAAACCAGGCGAGATGTTGTACTTCCCTGGGGGGTTCGGGGTGTAAGCTCATGGCGAGTTTGCTGTAGTGGTCGGCAACTTTTTCCCCTGTGCCGCGGCTTCCTGAGTGGCTTAATAAGGCAAGGTATGAGCCTTTTTCAAAGATTTGTCCGCCCATATTCACAGGGCTTTCGCAGTGTAGTTCCCCAAATTCGACAAAATGATTTCCCCCGCCGCTGGTTCCTAGTTGAGCCCATGCTAAGTCGCGGTTGGCCTTTGTAATGGGCGAAACGTTCCAATCATCATCCATAACAGGGTGGCTTCGGCGTTCATTGGCCTGAAAACGCGCACCAACCCCAAAGCGGGTTTCTTTCTCGAGGGCGGCAATGAGGACTTCGCGTTTTTGTCGCAGGGCACTTGGCGGTATATCAAGTATGCTAAGACGCATGCGACAGGCGATATCAACACCTACAGCATATGGAATCACGGCATTGGTAACGGCGAGAACCCCACCTATGGGCAGGCCGTATCCCGTATGGGCGTCTGGCATAAGGGCGCCGCGCACGGCTATGGGCAGGCGACAGGCATTTTCCATTTGCTCAATGGCAGAGTCATCCACGTCAATATTACCCCATTGTTTCCAAGGGGCAGGTGTTTTGCGAAGTAATGCTGGTGATTGTATCATAGTGATAAGCTTTTTTGAGAGTAAGGTCTGTGCAGTATTTGGTTCTTTTTTCATTGTGGTCAAGACCGACGAGGAGCCTTGAGCAACCTACGGGATGTTGAGCAAGAGATAGCTGAAAAGTGCCAAAAGGAAAGGAGTGCTGTTGGGTTCTGAGAGGAGTAAGTCCGTGCTTGTTGAAATGGTCAAAACACCGTCTTTAGGTCTTCAGGCAGTTCTATCCGTAGAGGTTTTTGCCCAGACTTGTCGACACCTCAGGGGGTATGCGCTTCAGATGGAGAGCTTTAAAACACTCGTACCAGAACAGCAGTGCCAAAAAAACTGTCCCAAAACAACGAGAGCTGGATATCGCGAGCGGGACAAGGAAATAGGGTTGTGTCGCTAAAGCTACAGAGACAAAAGGTACCAAGACTAATGGATGGGGGGCATAAGGCTCCGCGGAAACAGCATCTTCATCTTTTATCGTTCAACGACTAAGGGTAAATTTCAATTTTTGCGTTCATCTTGGTATGAATATATAGTTCGTCTATTTCCTCATCGGTAACCGCGACACAGCCTTCCGTCCAGTTGTGTTTCCAGTGGTTTGTACCAAGGTGACGGTGGCGGGGGCCGAGTCCATGAATTTTAATAAGCCCGCCAGGGCTTTTCCCTACGGCATTGGCTCGTTGCCTATCGTGTTCGTCGGGGTAAGAAACCCCGAGGTTTTTATAATAGGTGCTGTGAGGATTTTTGCCATCGACAAAATACACGCCTTCCGGTGTTTTTCCGTCGCCTTCAAACTCTTTTGCTCCCACGGGCGTAAACCCCAAGGCTATTTTATACGTTCGCATAAGCTTCCCCTGACTGTATGCCTTTAGAATTCGTTCTTTTTTAAAAACGACCAGTCGGTCAAAGCGAACTTCGGCAGAAAGAGGGGAGTTGGCGTGAGCAGTGGCGCTTAAGGAAGAGAAAAACACGAGGGATAAGAGCATGATAGCGAGTTGTTTCATCTATGTAATATAGTTGCGAAGCTTGGGCTGTGTCAAGGAGGGGGAGGTTGACTAACCCTAAAGACCTTGTCTTGAATCGCAGGACAGATAACAGAATCGGAAGAGGGGAATTGGGGTTGGGAAAAATACCCTTTGGGGAGAGAAGCACCCTTGAGAAGAGAAAACGGGCAGGATAATAATCGCTCTTTATCCCACAAAAGAGTATCCCCCGGATAAACCGAGGGATACGTCGTATTACAAGAAAAAAGGAAGGTGATTTCTTGTAAATTTTAATACATTTTAAGAGAGTGGGCACTCGCCTTCGTAGGCTTTCCTGTAGAGCTCTTCCACTTCTTTTTGGGTGGCTTTGCGTGGGTTGGTCAGCTGGCATACGTCGAGCTTCGCGTTTTCTGCCATAATACCAAAATCTTTTGGCTTTACACCAAGCTGCTTAAGGTCGGATGGGATGCCAACTTGACGGCTCAAGCGTTGAATAGCAGTAATAGCTTTTACTGCCGCCTCGTCTGTGCACATGCCGTCGGTGACTTCACCCATGGCTTTGGCTATGTCGCGGAAGCGGTTGAGGTTGGACATGAGGTTGAATGATTCGACATAGGGCAGGAGAATGGCGTTGCAAACTCCGTGGGGCAGGTTATAATAACCGCCGAGCTGGTGCGCCATGGCGTGCACATAGCCGAGGGAAGCGTTGTTAAAGGCGATCCCTGCGAGGTACTGCGCATAAGCCATTTTGTCACGAGCTTTCATATAGTCGCCGTTGGCAACAGCCTTGGGCAGATATTGAGTAATGATATTAATGGAAGTGAGAGCCGCGGAGTCGGTAAGGGGGTTGGCGGCTGTGGAAACATAGGCTTCAATGGCGTGGGTCAAGGCGTCCATACCAGTTGCTGCGGTGAGGGATGGGGGCATTCCGGCCATAAGCTCAGGGTCGTTAAAGGCAACCTTAGGGGTAACGCGCCAGTCAACAATAGCCATTTTTACTTTGCGCTTGGTGTCTGTAATAATACAGAAACGAGTAATTTCAGAAGCGGTTCCCGCCGTGGTGTTGATGGCGAGGAGGGGAATCATTTCTTTATTGGATTTATCAATTCCCTCGAAGTCGTGGATTTTTCCACCGTTAGCCGCCACAAGGCCGATGGCTTTGGCGCAGTCATGGGAAGAACCGCCACCAAGGGAGACAAGGCCGTCGCATTTAGCGTCTTTATAGACTTTGAGGCCGGCTTCAACGTTTTTATCAGTAGGGTTGGGGTCTGCGCCAGAAAAGATGTGAGATTTAACACCAGCGTCGCTAAAGATTTTTTGGAGACGTTCAGGCATGCCGGTGGTGGCAAGGAAAGCATCGGTAACAATCAGAATCTTAGAAATACCCAGAGACTTAGCAACACCGCCAGCCTCACTAACAGAACCTTCACCAAATACGTTACGGGTAGGAAGAAAATAGTAGGTGTACATTACGCAATGCTCCTTATCTGTTATGGTTTCTACTGATAATACAGTACGTAAGCTTACAGTAGTTTTTTTCCTTACTAATGTGAATTAGTTATTTTTTTCACTTTTTAGTGACGTGTTAATCGTACATTTAATGGGTGATTTAAGCTTTTTGAGGCTGCCAGTCAGGAATCGTATGAAATGAGGGGAAAGAAGGTATGAGAGGATTTGAGGGGGTACTACTGGGCTTAATACAGTTTGAGAGAGGGTGTTCTCATTGCCTTGCTAACTATTGCGGTGTATAGTGCGCGGAGTTGGTCGCCCTGGTTGGGCGACTTTTTAGGTTGTGATTGAGTTATGATTTATAAGAGCTAGAGGCCTCCATGTGTTCAAGTAAAAGAATTCCTGCTTATTATTGGTTTCCCGTATTGGCAAGCGTTTGCCTTGGGTTTGTTTTTATTTCCATCCCTCCGGTGGCGGAATCTTTTATGCAGGTTTTCGGGGTGAGTCACGCGGGGCTGAGCGTATTTCTCAGCGCGCTTTTTCTTGGTCACTCTCTTATTCAGGTTCCTGCGGGTGTCATTGTTGACCGGCTTGGGGTGCAGTACTCTCTCTATCTCGGATTACTTTTTCAGCTTATTCCGACCTTTCTCCCTTTCTTTTGGCCCGAAAGTTTATTGTTTGGCTGCATCATGCGTTTTATTGTTGGCGTTGGGTCGGGAATCTTATTTCTGGCTGTGGTCAAAAGTATTATTTTACTTGCGCCTGCAGGATATGCCGAGCGCGCTCAAGGTTTTCAGGGAGCGGCTTTTTCCTTTGGCTGCATGCTGCCCTATTTAGCTTTGCCTGTTTGGGGAGAGTGGGGGTGGGCCGCCTCTTATGGTATAGGTACGATTTTGTGCCTTGTTTTACTCTACTCCATCTTCCGTTTGCCACAGGAAAAATTGAAGCGTGAAGAAGGGCCTAAGGTTGCTTTTAAACTTATAGTTAAGGCCTGTTTCGCGACCCTTACCTTGCGGAATATTATCATTCTAGGCTGTGTTCACGGGTTTTCCTTTGGAACCATTAATGCCGTTGCCAGCTGGTTGCCCTTATTGCTCAAAGAACTTGCCTTGGGCGAGCAGGCGACTTTGTGGGCCATGTCAACGGGGGCCGTATTTTTTATCGCGGGGTTTGCACGCATTCTAAGCGGTGAGCTTGGAGCCAGACACAGAAAAATAGACGTTATTCTCGTGTGCCTTTTCTTTTCTGTTCTTTTGCTGTTTGCGGCCAGCTTCTTCACGAACCCTCATCTGGTCCTAATGTTGGGCATGGGTATCGGTCTTGTTTGTGGACTTAGCTATTCTTCGGTTTTTATCCTCACCTCGCGGTTTGTTATTCCCGGCTATATGGCAACGGGCATTGGCGCCATGAATACCTTGGCGAATCTCATCAACCTTATTATGGTCTTCATTCTTGGACTGATTAGAGAGCGTTTTGAAAGTTTTAGTTACGGGCTCCTTTTTATGGGATGCGCGGCTCTTATTGTGTGGCTGGTCGCTTTGAAAAATCGAAAAGCGTTAAGTAAATAGCGACTGGTTCATCTCTGCTCATACTTAGCCCCGGACTGACGCGCTAACACTAACTGGCTGGCTGAGCACTAACTAGGCACTGACCAATCAATGATGAGGCAATGGCTTGTTGGATGTATTGTCGAGGGGAGTGGTAAGGTCACATACGTACAGACATAAGACCGCATAGGGGAAGGCTTTTGCGCGCAGGTTCTCAAGAAATATTTTGCGCAGAAAAGGTGTTACGCGTTGGGCTCAGGAGAGATGTTGCGCGGGAAGGGGCGTAGGTGGTGCTACGGGGCGTTTTTGTAGGTAGGCGAAGATAAAGGGGTGAGGCTGTTAGGGGCAGTTGTTTTTGCTGTGGCTTCTTCTAAAAAATCTCTTTTTGAGCCAATACGCATTGTTGAAAAGCTTTTTCCACTTCTTCTTTTTCCAAGAGCTTCTTTATGATAGCGAGGTGTGAATCGAGGGCCTTGTTAGAGGAAGCGCTTACCAGCAGTTCCACGGTTTTCATGCTCATGTTCGCGTCTTTTGCTTGAAGAGCTTCATGGAGATCGTCAAGGGTTTGTCTTAAAAAGTCCCTATCGTTAATGGGGATGTTATCTTCGTTCCCTTTCAGCACAGGCACAAGAGCCTCAAGTTTTTTGGCCAGCATATACATGTTGCCCATAAGGCTTGTAAATTCAAGATGGATGTCTGATCTGTCATTCCCTTGTGAAAGCAGGGCAAGATTCTTCGCCCTTCCGGCGCAGTCTCGCGCGCCTATATCAAAAAGAACCTCGCGAAGCTTGGTTATCTCCGTTGAAAAAAGATGCCACTCTTGGTGCTTTTCGATTTTTTTGAGTTTTTGCACCAAAGGGTCGAGTATTTTATCGGCGAGTACAAGACGTTCTATATACTCGTCTTCACTGCCTTGCAGTTCTCGCAAAACGTCCGAAGCGTACATTCCAAAATCATCCAGTAAAGTGAACAAGTTGAATGACAAGAAAGAGGCATTAGTTGCCTCGCCCATAGGCTGGCTGGGTTTGCTTATGGGCCCCGTTGTCCTTATTACCCCTGCTCCCCTTGTTCCTTGTAAAGGATTTTGGGAGATATCTGTAACAGGGGGCTGCTGGGTAGTTGACAGACTGGTTGCTTTAAGGCTCAGGGCGTTGCCTGAGTCTTTGCATTTCGGACAGGGCGAGTCAGGGGAGTGTCTTGGTGTAACCCAACTGGTTATTACTCTATAAAGCTCTGCGATATCTATTGGTTTCGCTATAAAATCATTCATGCCGCAGGCATAAAAATCTTGTTGAATCTCTTTTAAGACGTTAGCCGTAAGGGCGATAATCGGGGTGTTTTTATTCGGCCCCTTTTCATTGCGGAGGATTATGGTGGTTTCAATGCCGTCAAGGCCGTCCATCATATGGTCCATGAAAATGATATCAAATGTTGTGTTTTGGCAGATATCAAGGGCTTGTTGACCGCTCTCCACCGTTGCTACGTCCAGCCCGTAGGATTCGATGAGGCTGGCCGCCACCAAAAGGTTGATGTCGTTGTCGTCCACCACAAGGGCTTTTTTGCCGACAAGTTGTTCGCTGATTTCATGCGGCGAGGGGCGTGCGTGGCTCTCTAATGGGCAGGTGTCTTGGTTGAGGGCATCGGCCAATTCAGTGACCAGTAGTGGTTCAAAAAGGCTTAAGGTTGGCACGCTCGATTGCTCAAGGGCTTGCCGTATATCTTTTAGGGCAATAAAGGCGCATTGAGGCAGGAGATACTGAACGCGTTCAGGAAAGTCGGGGGCATAGCTTTCTAGGTAAAGACAGTGGGAGATAGATGGGTTTTTTTGGTCTAGAAGTTTTGGAAGCTCAGGGATTGAATCAGTCCAGAGAGAAGACACGCCAAGAGAGTCCAGCATCGCCGTAATGTTTTCTGACCTGTCATGGGGGCAGACAACGAGCATTGTCTTAATATCTGTAGCCGTTACCCGCGCGATGGGCATTTTGTCGACAATGCCTTGAGGAAGGGAGACCGTAAACATGCTTCCTTTGCCATAGTCACTTTTGACGCGGATGTGACCGTGCATCGTCTCCGTGAGCTGGCTGGTAATGGTAAGGCCAAGACCCGTACCGGTAATGGTTTTATTGACATGAAGGTCTGAGCGCTTGAAAGCGTCAAACAAAAAGGGGATTTCTTCTTCTTTAATGCCCATACCAGAATCGCTTACTACGAAGCGTAAATTAAGGGAGTCGTTGTCGAGGGTACTCCCCTGAACACTCAGGCGTATAAAGCCCGTTGTCGTATACTTAACAGCGTTGGAGAGCAGGTTAATCAGAACCTGCTTCACTCTAAATTCATCACCGCTGAGTCTTGCGGGAAGGTTCGGATCCACATCAACAAAAAAGTGAAGCTCTTTCTCAGAGGATCGTAAATTAATAACGCTTGTGAGCTCATTGATGACTTCTCTGAGATTATAGGGGGCAGTCAAAATCTCTATTTTACCCGCTTCAATCTTAGAAAAATCCAAAACGTCGTTAATGATATGAAGCAACGAGTTGGACGAGCTCACTATTTTTCTGACATAGTCGCGTTGAATCTCGTTGAGCTGGGTCATGAGGAGTAATTCGCTCAGCCCTTTTACGGCGTTCATGGGGGTGCGGATTTCATGACTCATGCTGGCGAGAAAATTACTTTTAATCTTAGCCGCTGTTTCGGCTTTTTCTTTTGTGGTTGTCAGCTCGGTAATATCCGATATGGAAATGACCACCCCGCGCAAAATATCGTTCTTCTCAATAACGGGAGCAATAACCATCTGCACGTCAATGGCTGGGATATGATCGCGTGTGAAGTTAACTCTATCGCTAAACTGAAAAAGTGAACGCGTATTAAGGCAGTCTAAGCATTGGCGGTGAAGTTTGTTAATCCAGTCACTTACAATAATGCCTTCAAACACTGTTTCAAGGGGTAGATTAAGAACATCGTTGGATGAGGCATAGCGCAGAAAACTAATGCTCGTTTGAGAGCAAAGAACCAAACGCAGATTATTATCGAAAATAAACAACATATCCGGCATATGTTTAAGCATCAGGTCGTTATATAAATATTGCAGCGACTTTTCCCTATTATGGAGTTCGCGAAGCTTCTCTGAGTTGGCGTTGGTAATAGACAAGAGTTTGTTGTCCCTTTCGAGTTTTTTAACTCTTTGACGAAGGGAAGACAGCTCTTTATGAGCTTCATTGAGCTTGTCGGTACAATCTTGGATGTCGGACAATGGCTTTTGCATGGCGGCACTTCGAGGGCTAGGGATTACGGTCAGATGGTGGAAGGTTCGTTAGCGCGTTTTGGCAAAAAACATATTGCGGATTGAAGGAGTCCGGTATTGGGAAAGACTCTTGCGAATATAACAAAAGCTGAAATTACCAAAAAGTTCAGGCCCTTTCAAGGAACTTGTTTTTAGTATTTCCTCTTATAGTATAGTAAAAAACATCTTCTGTACAGATAGGATTAGTCTTTATGCGCTCCTCTTCGGAAGAGGTCAATCGGCAGAAGAGGCCAGTCAGCGGAAGGGGCGCTTGTTCACTGTGCCGGCTTTTTTGTCGAGCCTCAAGGAGGCTCTTTATTTGGTCGAAGTTTGAGCAGAGTCTTTATCGGAAGCTGTGGCAGAGCTGACGGCGGGGGTTTTACCTGTTGTTGGGGGAATCCGGAAAAAGATGACTGAGCTGATAATGGCGAAAGAACCCATGCCTAAAAATGTCCAGAAAAATATGGGCATGGCGATGCCTGTCATTGTTTGGGGACTGCCGAGAAAATCGCTCCATAGGGCGAGCATGGCGGCGGCTATGGCTACCCCGCAGGTCGCCGATATTTGCATGGTGACCGAAAGCAGGGTGTTGCCGTTGCCCATGGTGTGAACATCAAGGTCAAAAAGAGTAACGGAGTTCATGGCGGTAAATTGCATAGAATTAATAAAGCCAAAAACTCCCAGATGGAGCAAAAGGAGAGGATAGGCGCGCTCTGGGGTTATGGTGCTAAAACTGGCGATGAGCATACCGATTAAAAAAGTATTGACCGTAAGAAATGTGCGGAATCCCAGTTTGTTTATCATATGGGGAATGGCGCCTTTTCCCATTATTCCGGCTAGGGCAATGGGAATCATGGTCGCGCCCGCGTGAAGGGGCGAAAAACCGAGGCCAAGCTGGAGAAACAGCGGCATAAGAAAGGGGATTCCTCCCGAACTGAGGCGGGCGAAGATATTGCCTAAGATGCCTATGCGGAAGCTTTTGGTGTGGAATATATGCATGTCAAAAAGCGGAAAAGGAACACGGGCGGCATGAAACCAATAAGCTATAAAGAGAAGAACACCTATTCCGCACAAGAGAGATGCCTGTACGGCAGAAAGATAGATGCCCCCTATGCCCTCCATGCCGAGGGTTAGCAAAACCATGCCCGAGCTGAAGAGAATAAAACCTCGCGCGTCAAAGTGCTGCATGTGATCTTCTGTTAGGTTGGGCAGGTTGGTATAGGCCAAAATCATCCCCAGAATGCCAATGGGAACATTGATAAGAAAAATCCAGTGCCAAGACAGGTACTGGGCTAAAAAGCCACCGACCATGGGGCCGAGAAGGGGGCCAATGAGACCGGGTATGGTGATAAAGCTTAAAACCTGCACCATGAGGTGCTTGGGGTAGATGCGGATAACGGTTAACCGGCCCACGGGAACCATGAGCGCTCCCCCGATACCTTGGGTAACCCTTGAAAAAACGAGAACCTTAAGGGAGGGAGACAGAGCGCAAAAGAGGGACCCCAGCGTAAAAAGGAAAATAGCGGTGATAAAAACAAGGCGGCTTCCGTACCTGTCGGCAAGCCAGCCCGAAGAAGGAATAAGGAGGGCCGTGGTCAGCATATAGGCGATGACCGCCATTTGCATATTTAAGACGGGTTCTTGCAAGTCGGCGGCAATTGAGGGCAAAGCGGTGTTGAGGATGGTGCCGTCAAGCATTTGCATGAAAAAGGCAACGGCGACTATCCAACGAGCCAAGGGGGGCGGGGTATGTGTTAGTTCTGTGGGCATGGGTTTTAAACGTTATGGTAAGAATGATACATTGCCACTCTATACTATAGGTATTCCACGCATAAAAACAAGACACAAGAAATGGAAAGAACGATAAAATCCTATGGGCGAGCGTATCTTCTGCGGCAATAGCCCGCTATTCCAAAGGCCAGACAAGGAATCCATGCATAGCGCAGTTCTGAAACAATTACTCGATAGCCCCAATCAGAGAAAAAGCGTTTTATGGAGAAGGGGGAGACAACAATGGGGCGCCAGGGTAGAAAGTATCGTGCTTCATCCAAGGGCCAGAAAAAAGCGACACCAAGGCCACCAGTGGTAAGAGCGTCCAGCAAAATATGGCTGATTATCATGGCAACTATGACAAAAAAAGCGATTGAACGCTTTGCTTTTAAAAGAGGAGCGGCGAGAAAGGCCAAGGTTCCCATAGAGAGGGCGAAGGCAAGGGAATGAGAAAAACCTCGATGGCCTAAGCTATCGGCATATTTAATGCCAAAAGAAAAAGAGGCCACATCAAGGTCGGGAAGGATGGAGGCCACAAGGGCGGCAATGAAAAGCCGGGAAGGAATAGCGCTTGAACCATAAGCCATACGCAGAGCTATGGCAGGGGCAGGGTGAGTAAATATACTAGCCATGAAAATCCTACATTGTAAAAGCAAGAAGGGTTTTTAATTGATAGCTTTGTTTTATAAAGGGGGCGTTGCAAAAACAAGCTCGTTCGGAAGACTTTTGAGCTTGAGACTATCAGGTAATCTAGGAGGTAAATCTAAGTGAGTGCTTTAAGACCCTAAATTGCCTAGCGCCGACCACAAAACGAAGATGTCGTGGTTATGGATTTTACTCTTGTTTAAGTGATAAAGAAAGGCCGCTTACGCGGCCTTTCTTTTGAATTAACAAGCAACGGAAAAATACCGTTAGATTCTTTCTCCGCAAGGGGTGAAGGCTTCAACGGGGTTAGCGCGGAATCTTCTGCCAGCGGCAAGGAAGGCAAGCAAAGCCAAAACGCCAGCGCCTGCTCCAATATATTGGGAGAGGGTGGGGTCAAGGCTAAGGCCAATTTGGGCAAGGCAGATGTAAGCGGCGCAAACAGCGGTCATAAAGGTCGCTGGGAGACTGGCAACCCAGTGCATTTTTGAACCTTTACGAACGAGGTAAGCGGCTCCGGCCCAGAGAACGACCGTTGCAAGGCCTTGGTTAGCAAAGCCAAAGTAACGCCAGATAACACCGAAATCGATGAAGGTGAGGGCGATACCAGCGGCAAACAGGGGAAGAGCAATCATAATCCTGTTGGAGTAGGCTCTTTGATTGACGCGGAAGATATCAGCGATGGTCAAACGGGCTGCACGGAAAGCGGTGTCGCCAGAGGTGATGGGCAGGATAACAACCCCAACAATGGCCAAAGCACCACCGGTAAGACCAAGGAGGCTGAAGGATACTTCAGTAACCACTTGTCCGGGGTTAATTTTAGCGGGGTTCATGAGAATATCGGCCGAAAGGTTGAAGGAGGTCGGGTCGTAAAAAGCGATCATACCGGCAGTGGCCCAAATAAGGGCGATAAGACCTTCGGCAACCATGGCGCCATAGAAAATACCGCGACCGTGTTTTTCGTTGTCGAGGCAACGGGCCATCATGGGAGACTGGGTGGCATGGAAGCCGCTCAACGCGCCACAAGCGATGGTAATAAACATAACAGGCCAAAGGGGCAGGTCGGTGAGGTATTGTTGGGCAGTTTCAGGTAATTCAAGGGTAGGATAAAATTCGTAGCCCTTAAAGATAAGTCCGCCAAGAACCCCAACGGCCATGAAGATAAGAACAATGGCGAAGAAGGGATAGAAACGGCCGATGATTTTATCAATGGGAAGAAGGGTAGCGAGGAAGTAGTAGAAGAAGATGATGCCAACAAAAACAACAGTAAGCTGTTTGGCGTTAAGAGAGGGGATAAGGCGGTCTACGAGGTTAGCCAAAATGCCCGCGGGGGCGGTAACAAAAACAACACCGACGAGGAGGAGCAGGATAATGGCAAAAACACGCATGAACTGTTTAAAGAAGTTACCGAGGTTTTCACCAACGATATCAGGCACGGAGTCACCACAGGAACGGCAGGAGAGCATTCCTGAGAAATAGTCATGGACGCCACCAGCGAAGATGGAGCCAAGGACAATCCAGAACAGGGCGGCGGGGCCGTAAAGGGCGCCAAGAATAGGCCCGAAAACAGGGCCAACCCCTGCAATGTTGAGTAGTTGGATGAGGAAAACTTTCCAGCTAGGCATGACTACATAGTCAACGCCATCAGCCATGGCTTTGGCTGGGGTTACATATTTTTCATTGGCCCCAAAACAGGCCTCGATAACACGGCTATAGACCGCGTAGCCTACAATGAGAGCACCGGCGGCAAGAAAGAAATACATAAATGAGGGCATAAGCATACTCCAAAAACAAAAATTCGACCCTATGCGTTTGTATCACCGTGGCACTCCAAGTGTCAGCAATAGCTCATTGGGTAAGTGATTTTAACCAATTCGCGACGCATATATATGAAATTGCATAGCTTCTTGTGAAGATGAAGTCAACAATAGTATGCAATTACGTATAGTTTAGCATAGGGAAAATTATTTTACTATCATGTTTTTACGCATTTAACAGCTTTGATGTAAGCAAAGAGCGGGGCACCTCTCTAAAAGTATCTTTGTTTATTTTTTAAAAAACACCATAGCCCGATACCTTATATAAGGTATCGGGCTATGGGTATCTGGTTATATTTCAGGTTATGTTTTTGGGCTTTGAGAGTTGCTTAATAGAGCCCTAGAAAGCTTTTAGATTTTATGCTTAATAAAGGAGTTCATTTCCAGTTCAAAATACGCGGCACGTAGGTCTTCTTCACTACTCATAACAATGGGCCCACCCCATGAGATGGGTTGATGCAAGGGGGCGCCGCTTAAAAGAACAAAGCGCGCTCCTTCGGGACCTGCGGTAAAGTTAATTTCATCACCATGAGTGAAAAGAATGGCCTGTCGATAGTCAAGAATGTCGCCATCTTTTTCACAGCTCATGCTACCAAGGAGAGCGTAAGCAAAGACCGTTTCTTCTCTGTTGGTTTTAATGGTCCAGCCTTGATTTGGCTCCATGGCGACGTCAAGGTAGGTTACCTGAACGTATTCGGGCTCGTAGGCGCCTTGTTGGTCTTTATAGTGACCGCTCAACACCCTCACCTCAACCCCGGGCTCTTTTATGAGGGGAATCATACTGGGTTCGAGGTTGTTATATTTGGGCATGGTCATTTTTTGGCGGGTGGGCAAGTTGACCCAGAGTTGCAGGCCAAGCATGCGCTCGGAAGGTTTGGGCATTTCCTCGTGGAGAATACCGCTTCCGGCAGTCATCCACTGGCAAGCACCGTCGGTGATGGTGCCCGCGTTGTTGAGGCTATCCTTGTGTTCAATTTCCCCTTGAATGAGATAGGTGACCGTCTCAATTCCACGGTGGGGGTGCATGGGAAAACCAGCTTTATAGTCGTTAGGGTCGGTTGAGTCGAAAGCGTCAAGCATGAGAAAGGGGTCAAACTCTCGAACGGTATTATAGCCAAGAACCCTTACGAGATGAACGCCAGCGCCATCAATGGTAGGGTTTCCGGTAACGGTGGTAAGTACCTTGCGTGCAGACATGGGCAAGCTCCATGAGGTTAAAACGTTTTCAAAGACAGGACTAGCATACGCCATTTCAGGGGAGCTTGTACACCCGTTTTGGATGAAAAAAAACGCGTGAGACTATGCATCCTTTGGAAAGAGCGTGAATGGAGAGCCATGAGACAAGGAAGCTCAGCCACTACTGATATTTCGAGTATCTTGGGTGAGAATATGGGATTAGCGATGGTTTTGGGTGTTTTGGGCGGGCGCTCTTTGGTATGGAATTTTAAGAAATATGATGTCATGGAAGCACAATGGGAAGCAGGCGCGGTAATGGAGTGAAAGACGCTGACGGAAATGCAGGGCAGGGTGCATAAGCTGATGGAGCTGTATTCCTATAAACTCAGCAGGTTCGGCGTGGGGCAGTAATCGCTTATTTAAAGATAGAGAAGAACGAAAATCGCCATGGAAAAAATCTTTTTCGACCTTTTTGCTAAAGGCTTCGCCTTACTTCGACTGAAGGGAGGCAAGGATGTTTTGTCTGTCTGCTCGGCTGAGTATGCGCTGGTTGGCGCTGCCCCTGAAACGCAGTTCTAAACTTCGTAGTTCGTTCATATAAGGGCCGTCAATGAGGACATCGCTGGCTTCGAGAAGAGTGGCGATGTCTGCATCGTGCTGAGCCATGACAACAAGCGTTTCAAAGGTGAAGCCTGTATAGGTCACAATATCTTTTTGAAGGGCGTGAACAGCTTGGGCGAGGGGTATGAGGGGGCGGGGTTGAAGAAAGGGTTCGCCGCCGGAGAAGGTCATGCCTGTGAGCAGGGGGTTTTCTTCGAACTGAGTGAGGATTTCACTTATGGGTTTGTCGTAACCCGCCAAAGGGTCATGGGTATGGGGATTGTGACAGCCAGGACAGTGGTGGGGGCAACCTTGGGTGAAAATAACATAGCGTAGACCAGGGCCATCAACGATGGATTCTTCCATCAGGCCGTTGAGGCGTATGCTTATATTTTCTGGCATAGTTTTTCTCGCAAAAAACATTGAGCGTGACATCTTCGCTGGTAGTCAGATGAAGGCATCCACAAGGAACAAACAGGGCTTGTTAGGTATGAAAACGGCAAATCAGCGGTGAAGGTGGAGATTCATGCCCTTGGGAGCAGGGTAGAAAAGAGCAGGTCACACGCTGGGCGTTCGGGTGTTAGCGGTGTGCCAGCGGCGGAGTAACCTGCTCTCAGTTAACTAGGAATGTTTAACTCGGTCGCGTTCTTCGGCACGCTTGGCGTTGTTAAAGCGATCGATGGTTCCCACCAGATAGCCTGTTATGCGGCGGGTTCTTTCAAAACCTACGTTTTCGCCGATGGTTTTTACTTCTTGTTTAATTTCTAATTCGTTTTGACGTTGTAAAAAAAGCATGGGGCACTCCTCGTTAATCTCTTTATACGGATAAAAAATAGGGTTAGCGGTAATGGGGCATGTTGGCGTGTTGGCGTTTGAGGGTAAGAAGCTTGTCAACGCTGACGCCTTCGCCTTCTTTGCGCCCACAGCGCGGGCAAACATCTTTAATAACCCCGATGTAACCGCAAACTGGGTCGCGGTCGAGGGGGTGGTTTATGGAGCCGTAACCAACGCCTTGTTGTTGCATAAAGCGGATAATCGCTTCCACGGCTTCAGGGTTTTCACAGGTGTCGCCGTCAAGTTCCACATAGGTGATGTGGCCTGCGTTGGTAAAGGCGTGGTAGGGGGCTTCTAATTGAATTTTTTTATGAATGGCGATGGGGAAGCTCACCGGAACGTGAAAGGAGTTGGTATAATACTCTTTGTCGGTAATGCCGGGGATAACGCCATATTTTTTCTTGTCGATGGAAACAAAACGACCGCTCAAGCTTTCGGCTGGGGTTGCGATGATGGAGAAGTTCAATCCTGTTTTAGCGGACTCTTCATCGGCCTTGCGGCGCAAATGCTGTATAATGGCAAGACCAAGCTCTTGGGCTTTTTCGCTTTGTCCATGGTGTTCGCCTATCAGCGCCATCAAGGCTTCGGCAAGACCGATAAAGCCCAGCGAGAGGGTGCCGTGTTTAATGACCTCACCAATGGTGTCATCCCAATCAAGCTTGGCGGAGTCAATCCAGATGCCTTCGCCCATAAGGAAAGGATAGTTTCGCACTTTTTTACCGCTTTGAATTTTCATGCGGTGAAGAAGCTGACGACACACCATCTCAATGCGGCTATCAAGAAGACTAAAGAATTTTTCAATATCGCCATTGGCTTCAAGGCCGAGGCGAGGCAGGTTGATGGAGGTGAAGCTTAAGTTACCGCGTCCGCAGGTGATTTCGCGGTCGGGGTCGTGGGTGTTGCCCAAAACACGGGTGCGGCACCCCATATAAGCTACTTCGCTGTTATAGTCGCCGGAACGATAGTATTGCAGGTTGAAAGGCGCGTCTAAGAAACTGAAGTTGGGGAAGAGACGCATGGCGGTGGTTTCAATGGCAAGCTTAAAAAGGTCGTAGTTGGTGTCCTCGGGGTTAAAGTTTATCCCTTCTTTGACTTTGAAAATTTGTACGGGGAAAATAGGCGTTTCACCATTGCCAAGGCCCGCGGTGGTCGCTTTCAAAAGGTTACGCACGACAATGCGACCTTCAGGAGAGGTGTCGGTGCCATAGTTAATGGAGCTAAAGGGCACTTGGGCGCCAGCGCGCGAGTTCATGGTGTTCAGGTTATGAATGAAGGCTTCCATGGCCTGATAGGTGCGGCGTTCGCTGTTATCTTTTGCTTTTTGAGTCGCGTAGTTGTGGCCGTCATGTAAGAGTGGCTGGAGGCTTTGATCGCAGTATTTCTCCAAAAGAGCTAAGCATTGGTCTAGGGAAGAAAGACTGCAAGAGGTCGCGAGGATGGGCTTGAGGAAAGCCGTGAATTCCTTCGCTTGGTCCGTTGACCAGCCTTGCTTAATGACCATGAAGTCCGTGAGGGCTGTGGAATATTCCTTGCGAAAGGTTTTTTTGACCCCTTGGGCCATGGCATAATCGAAGTTGGGCAGGCTTTGACCGCCGTGCATTTCGTTTTGGTTGGCCTGAATGGCTATGCAGGCAAGGGCGGAATAGCTTTCAATGGAGTTGGGTTCGCGTAAATATCCGTGACCTGTGGAAAAGCCGTTTTTAAACAGGGGGATAAGATCTATTTGGCAGCAGGTTTCGGTGAGCAAGTAGAAGTCTTTATCGTGGATATGGATGTCGCCGTTTAAATGAGCGGCGGAAATATCTTTGGGAAGAACGTAGTTATCAATGAAATATTTAGCCCCTTCAGAGCCATACTTAAGCATGGTGCCCATGGAGGTATCGCCATCGATATTGGCATTTTCACGTTTTAAATCTTCGTCAGCGGCGGGCGACCAGGTAAGTTTTTCATAAATATCCATCAGATAGCTTTCTGCGTTTCTGATTTTGGTGTGCTCGGCTCGATACAGAATGTAGGCTTTAGCGGTTTGGGCGTGGTCGTAACGAATCAATATTTCTTCGACAACGTCCTGTATCTCCTCAACCTGATGAAGAGAGCGCTCTTCAAGGACTTTACACACCTTTTCACATAAGAAAAGAAGCTCGGTGGTATTCATGTCGTCATCGGCAGCGGCTTTATTGGCCTTGCTAATGGCGTTAATGATTTTTGTTTCGTCAAAATCGACCCGGGTTCCGTCGCGCTTGATTACATAAGGAAGCATAAGCTTATCTCCAAACAGAATTGACGGGCCAAAAAAAACTCCTCTGCCACCAATGGGGACACAGGAGGAGACGTTTTATCCTCTAAAAACCACAATGACATAGGCCCGATGTCTATGGCTCGTCTTGAATGACGATGTAGAAGCAGGTCTTCCGGCTTTCCGTTTGTTTTTCAACCTTCCCAGAATTATTCCAGTGGTCTTTCAAGGAAAAACAATCTACACGGATTACGGCGGCGGGTCCGCTCTCGATTTGCACGAGATTCCCTATAAAGCAAGGTGCGCTTCCACTGTCATGCAGTATGTCTAAAGGGGTATGTAATGTCAATAAAGTTTCGCCAAGAGAAGCTTTTTTAGGATTTTATTCTTTCTAATTATTCGGTTTAACAGGCTAAAAAAGTCTAGATTTTTTCTAAGGCAAAGTTCTTTTTTTCTTCGAATATGGTTGACCTTATCAACTATATTCTGTACCGTAATTGATAGATACGCTCGTCTATAAACAGCTTTAAGAGAAAGGGTGAAACAACTCTTTATGATCAGGGGTGGACAGCTTGGTAACTTTCTTTTTGATGCAGAAATCCAAAACCCGAGAAAGGGTATTGAACCTGAGTCATACGGGTGAGTTGCCTACCCCTAGCATGTCAAAGCGAGTGCCCATCAAAAAGGCTCTGTAAGGGGTGGTTTCTCTAATAAGTACTGCGATAGTAATGAGTTAAAGTCTTTGAAAGCGAAGGAAAATAAAGCGATATGAACACCGGAGTAGTAAAAAAACTGGAAAAAGCTCAAGATTCTTTAGGTTATATGACTATCACAGCTAACCGCATCATGAGCGCCACGATGCGCCGCCGCTTTAAAGAGGCAGACATCGCTCTAACGGCTGAACAATGGGGGGTCTTGTTATGCTTGTGGGGAAACGGAGCGATGAGTCAGGAGGCCCTTGGGAGCATGCTTATCACGGATAAATCTCGCATGAGCCGTTTGCTTGCCACCATGCAAAAAGCTGGGTTTATTGAACGAACTATTGATAGTCAGGATATTCGCTGTAAAAGGGTCGCTCCAACCCCTTGGGCTAATGCCTTAAAACCCCGTTGTATGGATATTGCCAATGAAATTATTGCTTTGGGGTTGGCTGGGGTCCCGCAGGAAAAAGCGGCTATTTGTTTGGAGGTTTTACAGACCATTAAAGAAAACCTGCAATCCTTGTCTGATAGTGGTGACGTAGAGGAAATATGACAAGGTGGGATGGTTATGCCTAAGTCAGGCATCAGAGGAGATGTGAGACTGTGGACTGGTAGACGCCAATACACGCCAATATACGCCGATATGGGCGGATAAGGTCACGAAGCACGCGCCAGCGAGTTGCATTGTATTAGGTAACCATACGACAATTTTTATGTGTTCAGACAAACGCCTTGCTCTACAGGCAAGGCCGCAAGGAGAAAAGCAATGAAGACACTTCTTGAAAAAACGCGTCATTTGACGCAATTACTGGGTTACGATGAAGAACCGCTCGGAATCTATTTTACGGACACTAAGCCTGACGGTTATGGGCCAAAGCCCGGTGAGATTTTTTCCCGCGAACGAGAAGAGAAAGGCGAGATTGATTGGGAGAAGGCTTTTAAAGACTTTACCTGTTTAATTGGTAGCGTGTGGCTAGCCCGTAATAAGCATAAGGCCGCCTACATTAGCTTGGAAGAGGCTGGCTGTATGGGGGGCGCGTTTTATACCGGCATGTATTATCCCTACCTAGAAGGGCTGATAGGCTATGTTTCCACGGGTATTCCAGGAACCAATATGGAGGGGGAGCATTATTTCCCTTCGCCTGAATCCATGCGGCGATTTGTTGAGGCCTCAACCCCACCCCTTGCCACCAAGAAATATTGCGTTCTTCAGCCTCTCGACCTCTTTACGGATGAAAAGCCTGTTATTGTGGCTTTTTTCGCGCGGCCTGAAGTATTATCGGGTCTTTTTTCTCTGGCGAACTACACAACGGGTGATTATAACGCGGTTATTTCGCCCTTTGGGGCTGGCTGTACGAGTCTGGTATCTTGGCCGTTAATTGTGGCGGGACAGGGTAAAGATCAGGCGGTTCTCGGTGGTTTTGACCTTTCGGCGAGACGATATTTTAAAACCGACGAGCTTAGTCTGGCTATTCCTATTCATCTTTACGACAAAATGTTGGATGCTATGGATGGTTCTGCCTTAACCAGAAATACCTGGCCCGGTGTGAAGAAGAAGGCGGATAGAAGTAAAAAAACTTGGGGTGAGCTGTAAAAACATGGCCTTAGTGGAACCTCAATCTCTTTGCTCACTCCTTTTATGCCTGTCCTTTGTCAAATAGTATATACTGCTGTCGTTCGAGAACCAGCTAATGGGCTCTGCGTTATTTCCTTAAAGGAGCCTCAAATGTCATGGGCGTATGTCTTTGACGAGGCTAAGCTGAACGGCGCCCCTTCACGCATACGTTTCAAGTGGTTTTGAGTCGCTCCTGATAATAATCTTTTCTGCCAGCAATTCCATTAAGTAACAATCCCCTTGGCGGTAGTTGTGCCGTCAGGGGGATTGTTGTTTGTGTAGTGGGCATCAGCGTATTCTTATTGAACGTTCTTGCCAAGTATAGCCTTGCCAGACAATTATTTTAGTAAGCTTTTAGGCGCGTTTTGGGGTGGATGTTCAGACGAATAGTCAGGGGGGCTTTTTGTTAAAGCATTCCTTAATATTTCTGGCGGGAGGTAGCAGTCTTTCCATGTTTGACTTTTGGCTTCTGCTAGCCAAGTGAAGATATAGCCATGGCGTTCAATGCTCGCCGTAGCCATAACTTTATAGGTGGGCGAGCGAGTTGTTGAAAAAATAGAAATGGTTGAATGCTGGGCAGGCACGAGGGTTATGCAACAAGCCATGAAAAGAAGAGCGCCCGAAGGAAGACGCTTTTTGGCTTCAAAGGGGGGTGAAAGTAGGGCGCAGGCAAGCTTCATAACGAAAAGCACAACGAAAACAGCCATTAATGGGGATTCCAGCGCCTTAAGTAAAACCTGTTCAGTTAAGGCTGTATCATTGAGGATAAGGTTTATGGCTCCAAGTGTTGCCGGCTCATCCAGTAACCTAAAACTACCAAAAAGAAATAGCGCCACGGGTAGTTGTAGGATGAAAAAGACCACCTGCAAGGCTTTGGGCATCAGTAGACAGAACCAGAGGGCGGCAATAAAAAGAGTCGCCATGTGCCATGTTGTGTCCAAAACCGAATAGGTCGAAAAAAAGTTGAGTTGCCATTGGGAACGCAGAAGAACACTTTCAAGGCTTAGAAAAAGAGCGCCAAGAAGGGCGACAGGGAGCAAGGGGAAGCGTTGTTTTGCACTACGGGTAAGGGGCGGTCTCAGGCGGGAGCTCACTATGGGGTCTTGGTTGTTCTCATTCATGATGGTGTTTTGCGGTTATGCTGTTGCTTATGAGGTTATAGAGAAGGAGAAAGACTGCTTTGCCTAAGCCTGTTTTCTTGTATTGGGCGTATTATTCAGTTATGGTGTTAGCCAGAATTATTCGAGGTATTTAAGTCGAATAGTCCACACCACCAATATCTTTATGGTCAGCTAACGGTTGTATGGTGTGTTTTTTAAGACGAGGCTTCGTTATCATATTTTTGCAGTTTGGCATGGAGTGTTTTGCGTGTAATGCCTAACAGTTTGGCAGCTTCTGACTTATTGCCGCCAACATGGTTGAGTGTGTATAAAATAGCTGTTTTTTCAATATCTTCCAAGGGAAGAGGCTGGTTTTCTTCTGCCGTTGCTGTGGTCGGCGAGTTGTGAAAAGTCTGCATAAAGTCAGGCAATTCCCGCTCTGTAATGGTGTTTGATAGACAAAGGACAACCCCTCGTTCCACAATATTCTCTAACTCTCTCACGTTGCCGGGCCAGGAATAGTTCATGAGGCAATGCATGGCGGACGGGGTAAAGCCTTGGATGTTTTTCTTGTTCTTTTGGCTGAACTCGTTCAGAAAATGGCTGGCAAGGGCGGGAATATCCTCGTTGCGCTCCCGCAGGGGGGGGAGTTCTATGGAGACGACATTGAGCCTGTAATAGAGGTCTTCACGAAAGTTGCCCGCCTCGACTTCTTGAAAAATATCTCTATTGGTGGCGGCTATTAGGCGAACATCGACTTTTTCTGAAGCTGACCCGCCAACCCTGACAATTTCCTTTTCTTGGATAGCCCGCAGGAGTTTCGCTTGCATAAGCAGGGGCATCTCGCCAATTTCATCTAAAAACAAGGTTCCTTTATGGGCCTGGCTAAAACGCCCGTCGTGTCGCCTATCTGCTCCTGTGAAAGCGCCCTTTTCATGGCCGAAGAGTTCTGACTCTAGGAGCGTTTCTGTTAAGGCCGCGCAGTTTATAGCCACATAAGGCCCAGCGTTTCTCGTGCTTAATTGGTGGATCGCCTTGGCTATAACCTCTTTGCCCGTGCCAGACTCACCTGTTATAAGAATGGTGGCCTCCGAAGGCGCCACGGTTTCAACCATGGTTAAAACCTTTTGAAAGGCGGGGCTTGAGCCAATGATATTGCTGGTCGCCTGTGTTTTGGCAAGGCTTGCTGAAAGCTGGGCATTTTCTTTTATAAGCCCTGAAAAACTCAAGATATTGCGAAGGGTAATTTTCAGTTTTTCAAAATCGAGTGGTTTCGTCAGATAATCAAAAGCCCCCGCCTTAATGGTATCCACGGCGGCTTCAACGGTTGAATAGGCTGTCATAATAAGAATAGGGATGGACGGATTAATGGCTTTAATTTCCAAAAGTGCCTCTGAGCCGCTCTTTTTAGGCATGCGAACGTCCATAAGAATGAGGTCCACAGGCGCTTTTTTTACCTGCTCTACAGCCATTTCACCATCGAAGGCTTCACTAATGTCATATCCCCATTCTTCAAGTATTACTTTAAGCATTTGGCGGTGCCCGTTATCGTCGTCTACCAGAAGGATTCTTGTACTAGTCATGATTATTTCCTGTGAGGGTGGCCTTGGATTCAATCAAATCCGTGGTTGAGTGCTGTTTGTTTTCTTCCATATGCTCTTCACCATGAAGGGCTGGTGAATCTAACGAAGGAGTACCTTCGGGGTAGGTAGGTTTGGTGTCTCGAGGGGTATACATATCCACATCAGAAGGTGGAGAAGAGAGTGTAGGAGCCTTGGCAAGGGGAAGGCGGATGGTAAAGACAGTCCCTTCACCAAGGACACTCGAAACACTCAGAGTGCCGTTATGTAAATCAATGGTTTGATGAGTTATGGTCATGCCAAGACCTGAACCTGACGCCTTTGTTGAAAAGTACGGGGTGAAAAGGTTGGCAAGGGTCTCTTCTGTCATGCCTGAGCCATTATCGCGAATACGGATGAGAGCGCCCGGGCAGTCAGTGTGGTCTGGCCTGATGGGCCTGTTGGTAGGCTCGTTTTGGACGTTGGGGAGGCTGTTCTCAGGTGTATTTGCCCATGCTTTGATGAGGTGTTCCGGCTGAACGCTTATGGTAATCGCTCCCTTATCATGGGTGATGGCTTGAATGGAGTTAAGGAGGATATTAAGAAGTGCTTGAATGAGTTTATCCGAATCCCCTTTTATCATAAGAGGAGTTTCGTCCGTGGTGAGTGCTATTTTTATATTGTGGGCAGAAGCATCAAAAGAAGCGAGTTGAAGGGCTTTTTGAGCCACCTGTGTCAGGTTTACGTCCTCTAAAACGAGCTGTTCGGGTTTGGCAAGGTAGAGAAGGTCGGTCACGACCCGGTTAAGGCGGTCCACTTCTTCAATCATGCACTGTCCAGTGGCGTAGGCTTTGGCATCGTCCTTAAGCTTTTCTGAAAGATAGGTGGCATAACCCTTTAAGGTGCTTAAAGGGTTGCGGATTTCATGGGCCACTCCAGCGGCCATATTGCCAAGGGCTGAAAGGCGTTCATTGAGACGGATTTGTTTTTGCAGGGTTTTTACGGTTTGCAAATCGCGTAATATGCACAGATAGCCAGAGTCTGAGCCATCGCTATTGAGAACTTTGGCAGCGCTTAAAGAAATGGCGCGCGAGCCCGTTTCGCCAAGGGGGATTTCAATTTCGTCTTCAAATATCGGGTTTTGAGTTGAATCAAGGCGTTGCATTATTTCTCGCCAGTTAAGGTGAGGGAGCTGGGTAATTAAGGTGGGTACAGCGTTCGCATCCATAGAGAGCAAGTGGAGAGACTGGCTGTTGAAAAGTGTGATATGCCCGTTGGTATCAGTAGTAATGAGGCCAATGGGTAAATTTGTTACAATTTGAGAGGCGAGGGCTCTGGCGTTTTTGAGAAGTCTATGCGAGCGGACAAAGCTATAGAGAACAAGGAACAAAATAGCGAGACAACAGGCAACGGTCGTAACCAAAAGGGACATAACACTATTGTTATGCCGCACCTCAAGGAGATGGTCGTCATAAGGCTTTGCGTCAAAGGCGACTACCATATAAAGGGGCCCTAAAGCGTCCATGCGGTTGCGCAACTCTTGCATCATATGCCCTTGATTCATTCTGCCTTGGTGCATTCGGTTTTGGTGACGGCGCATGTGACGATCGCTTGGCGTAAAGCGTTTTATGACTTCATAGACTTTGCCCGTGGGCAAATGTGTAAAACTGCCAATGGCTTCATTTTTAACCAGTTGGGAAAGCTTCATAGGGTCTGGCAGCGCTTTACGTTCGCCGATTATCCCGTGCCCTTGAGTGTTATTAGGATCGCTATGCGCGAGAATCTCACCCTCCTTGTTCACAAGGCAAAGGCTCATTATTCCGGGCTGGTTTGCAATTTCTTCCAATAAATCACTTGAAATAAAGAGAGGGCTTGCGCCATGACGCGAACCCATCATGGTTCTCGCGCTCCCTTCCAGCGCCCACACCAGTACATCGGCCTTGTCATTATAATTCTGCAAAAGCTGCGCGCTTTCTCTTTCTTCGGTATTAACAGAATAAAGATAGCTTAAAGTACCGACAAAGGCGGTTATTCCCGCAATTAAGGCGAGGACAACAAGAATAGACACCATTTTGGCGCGACGTTCTGATAAAGAAGCAATAGGCTGATGTATTGAGTGTAACATTTTTATCCTATGAAACAGAGAGTGTGTAGAAAAGTAACACTTTTATGAGGTCTGTCAAAGTCTTTTTTTATGTTCAAAATATATATTTAACTGATTTTATTGACTTTACTTCGTTGTGGCACGACACATGCTTTATTGGCAGTACAAAGTAACTACCTTGGTTATGCAAATATATAACCAAATACACGGAGGATAAAATGAAAAAGATTTCTACTTTTATGGTGGCCTTGGGTGTCTTGTTTATGGGAACGATTATGTTGAACCCCATGGCGGAAGCCCGTATGGGAAGACCTGACTGCCCGAATTATAGAGGAATGTCAGCTCTGCCCGAACTGACTGAAGAACAAAATAAAAAACTTAGTGGCTTGTTTGAAGAGCATCAAACAACCATGGGGCAAATCCATCAAAAGCTCGTGGAAAAAGAGGCTGAGTTACGCTTGGCTACGGTGAGCGAGAAGCCTGACGCTCAAAAAATCACCACCATTTCCAAAGATATTGGTGAACTTCGGGGACAAATTATTACAGCACGCATGGCCTTTGACAATAAGCTGAGCCAGGAGGGCTTTGATAATATCCGTCGTTCCGGACGATTTGGCGGCGATTGCTTCATGGGTGGTGAAGGGCGAGGCCGTGGGTATGGACACGGGTACGAACATGGCTACCACGGGAAAGGACGCGGCATGGGGCGCGGATATCATGGAAATGGCTACCATGGAAGCGGGCAGGGAATGGGGTATAATCGCTAGGCGCGTTTTATAACGGTACCGCAATCTAAGCCCAACCTATTCGTTTATGTAAAAGAGACAAGCCCCGATAGTGCATCGGGGCTTGTCTCTTTTAGGCTCTACACAGGAGATAGCCTGACTTCTTTGAAACAAAGAGGGAGAGTCTTACTTTGTTGATTCGAGCGAGGGCAGTAGGTAGAAATGTGAAATTGATGAGGGGGCTATCTCTCGTTGCTTGCTGGCTGCCTGATTGCAGTTTGTTGGTTGGCTCGTTGTTTTTATAAAGTGGTCTGCCAAGTGTTGGGAAAGTGGCAGGTGATAAATAAGCCTAAGTGTGCTGAAGATGGCTGGGGACGGGTGCTGGGCGTGAGAGGGGAAGTGCAGGCTTTGTAACGCCTTATTGGGAGTCGTTATTTAGAGAGAAGGTTCTCTTGTCTTGAGAAGTGCCGAAATTGGGAGGTCTTCAAGTTCAGGAGTCTCGGAAGAATGAGAAATTACATAGGAGAGCAGATTGCATGGGATAATCGGGCGTCAGCCGTGCCGTGATGGGGATGAACGAGTGGGATGTCGGAGCGGGTGCGCTTTTATTGCATGCCTATAAAAAGGAAGCACAAAAAGCTCTGTTCCCGAAGGGAGCAGAGCTTTTTGACCAGTTGTACAAAAAATTAACGTTTTGAGTACTGGAAGCTGGCGCGTGCACCGCGAAGACCGTATTTTTTACGTTCTTTCTTGCGAGCGTCACGAGTAAGGAAGCCAGCTTTTTTCAAAGCATCACGCAGTTCTTCATCAGCGGAGATGAGAGCGCGTGAAATGCCATGGCGCACAGCTTCAGCTTGACCAGCTACACCGCCACCTTGAACATTTACTTTAACGTCAAACTTGTCGATGAGCTTGGTCAGCATAAGAGGCTGACGAATAATCATTTGCAAGGATTTACGAGGAAAGTAAGTATCAAAAGGGCGACCGTTGATCTCAATGTTGCCGGAACCAGCATAAAGTCTGGTGCGGGCAGTAGCATTTTTGCGGCGGCCAGTGCCATAATTAAATTCTACAGACATAGTCTTCTCCTACCTCTTACAGATCAAGAGGCTTAGGTGATTGAGCCACATGAGGATGTTCAGGGCCAGCGTAAATACGAAGTTTTTTAAGCATAGCTCTGCCCAGGCGATTTTTGGGGAGCATCCCTTTAACGGCATGCATTAAAACCAGGTGAGGCTTTGTTGCCAGCAATGTTTCAAGGTTGGTTGCCTTGATGCCACCAACATAACCGGTGTGACGATAATATTGCTTATCAGCCATTTTGGTGCCAGTTACCCGGATTTTTTCGCAGTTAATCACCACGATAAAATCACCATTGTCCATATGATGGGCAAATTCAGGCTTATGCTTACCGCGAAGGCGGTGTGCAATCTGGGAAGCCAAGCGTCCCAATACCTTGTCAGATGCGTCCACTACAAACCACTCACGATGAATGTCTTTGGGGGTCAGCGTATAAGTTTTCATGATCAGAATGACTCCTTGTCATATCTCGGAAGAGGAATCTTTTACGTCGAACAGAAGAATATGTCAAGCCGTTCTGTGAAATTAAAGTACATAATTTATCTAGATTAATTCTAGATAAAGACTAGACATAATCTAGAGATGAAGATATATATAGGCTTCCTACCCTTATTTGCTTGGCAAATGTTGTTTTTTTGTTTTGTATGAATCTAGAGCGAGTGGGAAATGTTTGGAGGAAATATGAATTCTAGAAAGATAGCCCTGTTATTTTTGGTTGCCTGTTTTACGGTAAGTTTCGCCGCTTCGGCCTTTGCCGCCAACACAAGCGTTGGCTTTGGTGCCGCTAGGGGCGAGAGTCGTTCCACAGCCTACACGCTTTCGGTTAATCAGGTTTACGAGCCTTGGGTTTCAAGCGGTGTTGTCGAGCTCGCGCCAACGGCTGAGCTTGCCGGTCACTATTGGAAGAAAGGCGACGATGACGCTTGGGGCGCCTCTTTGGCTCCCGGGTTGCGGTTAACGCTTTTTTTTGACGGTTCTTTTAACCCTTATATCGGCGCCTCGGTGGGCGGTGCGGCCATGTCTGAAAGAGACCTGGGGCATAGAGACTTGGGGAGCCATGTGCTCTTCAAGACAAAAGGGGTAATCGGTGTTGAATTTGGCGAAACAAATCGTCACCGGGTTCAAGGTGAGTACACTCATTTTTCCAACTGGGGTCTTGCCAACACGGACGATGGTTATGGAACCATCGGAGGATCCTATAGTTTTTCCTTCTAAAGGTTATTGGTTAGTGCGGGATAAAAAAGCCTCCATGCGAATGGGGGCTTTTTTAATGGAATGGTATTTGACAAGGAGGACGAAACAGGACAAATTTACCTTTCTATAAGATATTTTGTGTATTTCGTTCGAGTCTTGGGCTTGAAACGATGAAAAGGAGTGACATGAGGACTTCTGAACATGGCCGTAAAGGGTGCTATGTAGTTGATATAACTCCCAATGAATTCATTAGTGGTGTTTTCGTTATTACTCAGGCGCAACAGTTTCAGGCTAAAAATGGCCCCTTTTGGCGGTTATCTTTACAGGACGCCTCTGGGAATATCGACGCCAAGGTATGGAGTCCGCTGGCTCAAGACTTTTCTGAATTTGCCACAGGCGCTCTCTATGCTGTTGAGGGAAAAAGCTCTTTATATAAGGATAAGGTGGAGCTGTCCCTTTCCTCCGTTATCTATCTACCCGATGAAGCCCTTGCCGGCATCGACTTGGCAGATTTTGTAGCTGTTTCTCCTTATCCAGTTGACCAGATGGTGGCAGAGCTGCGCGAGTTGTTCAGCAAAAATATTAGTCATCCCCCTCTAATGTTATTCTTTGAGTCGCTCATGGAGGATGAGGGTTTTTACACAAAATTTGTTCAGGCTCCAGCTGCTAAGGCCATGCACCACGCCTATGCCGGCGGACTTTTGGAACATACGTTGTCCATCTGCCGCCTGAGTATGAGTATTGCCGACAACTATCCTCATGTTGACCGTCAAATCCTCCTTACGGGAGCTTTGTGCCATGACTTAGGTAAGATTTGGGAGCTGACCAGCGGTCTTTCCATCGACTATACGGACGAGGGCCGTTTGGTAGGGCATATTTCCCTGGGACTTGAGCGCATAACTCCTTATATGCAGCGTGCTGGTTTGGAAAAGGAGTATATACTTCACATCCAACACCTTATTTTGAGTCACCACGGTGCCTATGAGTTTGGCGCGCCTCGTCTGCCAGCCACAGCCGAAGCCTTTATTCTCCATTTCGCCGATAATATTGACGCCAAGCTACAGCAGGTTGCTCAAGCCTTAGACGGTGACGCTAACGGCCCGCACTGGTCGAGCTTTGTGAGGGGGTTGGACAGGCAAGTGTATCAAGCCTCCCAGACACCCAATAAAGCGCATTCACCCCAGATTTCCCAAATTCCCAAGATTCCTGATATTCCTGAAGTGACTCCGATGGCTCAGGAAATGCGGGAGGTTCAGGAAGTTCCGGAAGTTTACCATAGACTTTTTAACCATAACACCCCTAGTGGGCAGGCCGAAAACCACGCCTTTCTCGCCGTAAGTGATTCGGAAAGCTCATTCAGCGACAACGCCTATATGGACGCCTTGCTTAAAGATTCAAACGACGCCTATTTGACCTCGGGTTTTTCCTTTGATGAGGAAGTTGGCGATGTTGAGTATTTTGAGCAAAGCCTCAGGAGGGAGCCCCCAACTGGTGAAAACTTGGCGAGCGAGAACTTCATTGGCGAAGGCGTTGCTGACGACGGCTTCATTGGCGGAGACATGTCAAATGATATTTCAATAAATGAAAGCTCCGTTGGGGATTGGTCAGCGAAAGAAGTGGAGGCTGAATCGGCGCTATCTGATGATTCGGCTCTGAATACTTCGGTTGTGGTGGAGGATTCTTCACTAGAGAGTGGTGCGGTTGTTCATAGGCTTTCCGAAGCCACAGTTGCT
The DNA here is from genome assembly GCA_964647835.1 of uncultured Desulfovibrio sp. Lineage (GTDB taxonomy): Bacteria > Desulfobacterota > Desulfovibrionia > Desulfovibrionales > Desulfovibrionaceae > Frigididesulfovibrio. The sequence continues at coordinate 47,661 of CAZYJQ010000001.1, forward strand.
GAGGAAGCCGAAGCAGCATTGGTAACAGAAATTTCTGAGGACGGTAACGCTTCTTTATCCATAGGAGACGCTGTTTCTTTGCCTGTTGATGATGGGCAAGAACTGACTGAACAGGAGCCATCTGTACAAGCACCATCAGTACAAACACCGCTTGAACCAATAGAGTCTGAAACGACAGAATCGCAATCAGTTGAGTCGGAACCAGTTGACGTCAAGTCTGCTGAATCGGAACCGATAGGGCCTGAGTTACTAAATTCGGGATTGCCAAATTCGGGATTGTCAGATGTGCAATTGAGTCAGCCTGAGCCGTCTGTAGCTGAGTTGTTTGAAATAGAACAGCCTTCATTTGAACAAGCTCAAACACCCAAATCGCAGGATGAGCAAAAACAGACAAAAAAAGGTTCAAGGTCAAAGCAGACAAAAGCAGAGCAAACTACGGACGAAGGGGAGCTTGAGACTCAGCGTAAACACAAAAACAAACCTACCCTGCCCAAACAACCATCTTTACCCCTATTAGAGCAATGTTCATTACTTTCGAAGGAATAGAAGGGGCCGGAAAAGGTACACTTATCACCTTTGTGGCTCAGTGGCTTGAGGCAAATAAGAAAACCTTTGTCAGCACCCGTGAACCCGGGGGAAGTCGGCTTGGCAGCAGTTTGCGGGCGATTTTGTTGGATTCTTCGACAAGGATTGTCCCTGATGCGGAGATGTTCTTATATCTGGCGGACAGGGCCCAGCATGTCGCCGAGGTTATCAGGCCAGCCCTTGAAAATGGTGATATTATTATCTGCGACCGCTACGCTGATTCGAATATTGTTTATCAGGGGTATGGGCGCGGCCTTGACGTTGAAGAGCTGTATGAGCTCAATAACCGCGCTGTACGCAACCTCTGGCCCGATATTACCTTTTTGCTTGATTTACCGCCCGAAGCGGGACTTCGGCGCGCCCTTAAGCGCAACGATGAACTTGGTGTCGCAGAAACAGAAGGGCGGTTTGAGGCAGAAAATTTGGCTTTTCATGCGCGCATTCGCAATGGTTTTTTAGCGTGGGCGCAACGACACGCGCATAGGTTCGTTATTCTTGACGCCAGCAAAGAGCCAGAAGAGGTTTGGCGTCAGGCGTTATCACGATTAGAACAAATTCTCTAAGGAGCTCAATAATGACAAAAGACAAAAAGTGTTGTTCACAAGCATGTCAGGATATCGATACTTCCCTTGAAGCTGTGGCCAAAAAAATGGTTAAGCGCGGCTTTGAAGTTTCGGTGGTTTCATCTTTGGATGATGCTGCCAAGTTGGTTATGCAAAGACTCTTGCCTGAGTCCGGGGCCAAGTCCGTTGCCTTTGGCGGTTCTGTAACCATTGAGAAATCAAATCTTGTGGAGCTATTAAAGGGTGTTTCAGGTCTTGAGGTTCTCGATACTTATGACCGGAGCATTGGCAACGAAGCTTTTATGGAGCGTAGACGACAGGCTTTGCTGACTGATTTGTTTCTATGCTCTGCCAACGCTGTGAGCGCTGACGGACGGTTGTTTTACCGGGATAACTTTGGCAACAGAACGGCGGCTGTTCAGTTCGGGCCTAAAAAAGTTATTTTACTGGTTGGGAAAAATAAAATAGCCAAAGATGCCCACGGCGCCATGACACGGGTTAAAAATGTGGCATCCCCTCTTAACTGTAAGCGGTTTGACAAAAAAACACCCTGCGTTGCAACGGGAAAATGTGAGGACTGCGCCAGCCCCGACCGTATTTGTTCCGTAACCGTTATTCAGGAAAGAAGCTTCCCCAAGGGACGAGTACACGTTGTCCTTATTGATGACGAAATAGGTTTCTAGGGAACCGACTTCAAACACTGATGTCGCACGCAGGTGTCATGTCAGGTTGCGAGGTGTAACTTTGTAAGGTGTAGCCCAAAAATGAGTTTTTGAGCTACACCTTGTTCGTAGTAGCGATCGCCAGACGAGAACCAACCCTTGTCGGCTGGGATAGTTACTGCTTGTTGGATGCTGAATAACCATGCCACTCGGTTAGGGGTTCAGTAGACCTGAGCCAAAAACACCCAAGGAGAGCGATAGCCAGAGAAGGGCTAATCAGAGAGGCGAGAGGATGAACCTAGGGAACGAGGTAGCGGTAAGGCCTGCATTGACATCAATGGAAAGGCTGGATTTTCATGGGAGGTTCATGCAAAGGGCTGGTGAGGGCGGATTGAAGGAAGGGCTGGGATGCTGGAGTCGAGCTGTGACTGGTCGTGTAGCCTGAAGTGTAGGCAGTTTCAAGCCATGTGAGGTTCCTCGCTGTCTATGCATTGTTCATTTATTGTCTGTTATTATCCGTTGGTTGTCTCCTAAAATTGCAGAAGGCACGAAACTATTTGTCTCGTGCCTTCTAAGAGCTGGACACCCGGCACTACCACTACCGTTGCTTCCTTTCGGACCTGGCGGGGTTCGCAGCGTTACCGCCGCCCAGCTCTTGTTTGCGTGAAGGACTATAGTCGGTAATCTTATTTTTTGTCAAGCGAAAGAGTAGGTTTTTCAGAGCCCGTTCCCCTGATACTTTGTCATGGAATAGTTCTTCTCGGGCAAGGGTTTTTTCTTGTGTCACACAGTTGAAGTTCTATACTAAAACGCTAGGGGCATAAATGTTTGCTATCGATATTAGTCAGAATAGGGCGAGCTTCTCACCACAGCGCTTGTAATAAGGTTAACATAAGCACTTGATAGTCGCCAGTGAAGCAGTAGATATAAATCTGTTGGCTGGTGTGTTGTCTGTCGTTTCTTTTTGCTTGGTCTTATTAAGACTCTTTTTCCAAGTTGTTTATGTCAAAGGATAAGATTTTTCATGTGTTAGGAGCGGAACCTTCACAAATAATTCGTGTTGGTTAGGCCCCAAATATAAAAATATTGTGGGAATAGCACAAAAAGGCTTGCAATATTTATGGGTTTCTTGTAAATCTCTTCTTCGTCACCAGACATATGTGGCAAGGTAGCTCAGATGGCTAGAGCACGCGGTTCATACCCGCGTTGTCGGGGGTTCAATCCCCTCCCTTGCTACCACAGTACTACTCTAGGCTGGACTTTGTAATAGTCTGGCCTAGTTTCTTTTTAGGCTTTGGCCAATAAGCCCCTTCATACTTTCGTCCTATTTGACTCGCGTTGCGGTTTGTATCGTATAAAGCACTGCCTATCTCCTCTTTAACATCCTTTTTAAATGGTCTAAAGCGTGTCGATGCGTGGCTTGGCGAGTATGGATTTAGCCAGGGAGTCATTGGGTTGCTCCATAGTAGCTGCAAATGAAGCTCCAGCAATAAAGAACCCCCAGCATAGCTGAGGGTTCTTTGTGTACTATAGGGTCGAGTAAACCTGTCATGTTATGCGAAGTTTTTGGCGGCAAACTCCCAGTTAATGAGCTTCTCAAGGAGTTCCTTCACATAGTCAGCTCTGCGGTTTTGGAAATCCAAATAATAGGCATGTTCCCACACGTCCACGGTAAGGAGGGGCTTGAGACCGCTGGTAATGGGGGTTTCGGCGTTAATGGTATTAATAACCTTGAGCGTTCCTTTGTCGTTAACAAGCCAAGCCCAACCACTGCCAAAACGGCCAACGGAAGCCGTAGCAATTTCTTTCAAACAGTTTTCAACGCTACCGAAATCTGCTTCAATCTTCGCCTTGAGGGGGGCAGGGGGAAGGCCACCGCCCTTAGGGGTTAAGCTGTTCCAATAAAAAGTATGGTTCCACACTTGGGCCGCGTTGTTAAATATGGCGGCTTTATCGGCCTTGCCCGAGGTTGCGAGGATAATTTCTTCAAGGCTTTTACCAGCAAGGTCAGTATCGGCAACAAGTTTATTAAGGGTGTCTACATATCCTTTATGGTGTTTGCCATAGTGGAAGCTGATGGTTTTTTGTGAAATAACTGGTTCAAGGGCGTTCTCGGCATAAGGCAGAGCAGGTAACTCAAAAGCCATGGTGGGGCCTCCTTTAGGAGCGGATGTTTCTGGCGCGTCTTTAAGTGCGGCCATGGTTACGCTGGGAAATTGCGTTGAAGCGAACAAGATGGTAGCTCCAGCCATGGTCGTGGCAAGAAATTTTCGGCGGTTAAAGCTACCTGTGGCCTGAGTTGATGGGGTGTTTATAGATTTGCTTTTGATGGGGCACCTCCACAAAGTAAAATGTTATGAAAGAGGTTTGGAGCTAACAATAACACGATTGTCATGACAGTAGCAACTAGATACTCTAAAACCCATGCGGTGGTTGATTTGTTTGCTATTGAGGATACTTACGATTGGGTACAGACAGAGACGCAAAAATGAGCAAGACCCCTCCAAGATGAGTAAGGTCTTGCTCTTATATTTGCAGCTGCTTTTGTTGCTCGAAAAAAAGGATGTTTGGCTGATAACGATGGGAAAAGCCACAGCGGGAGTCAGGCTTTACGCGCTCAAAGCAAAAACCATGGTGGCGTTTTTAGCCGTCTTACTTTGTTGGCATACTTGAAAATGGGCGTGTGGTCGAGCTGGTTTTTCCGTGTTTATGGTTTAATCCTGTTCTTTTATTTTACCGCTTCGATGGATAGACTAACAATATAGTCAGCCAAGTTCTCACCTTGGGGCAGTTTTTCCGCTATTTCTGCGTATAGGGGATCGTTCCATTGTTGCATGTTTTGCACATAGTCTGGCTTTGGGGTGAGCTTTATATTCGTAAATCCTGCTTTTTTAAGTAATTCTCTGGTTTCTTCAATAAGTATGGCGCCTGCCACACATCCCACCAGAGCCGAGGCCATGGCTCGGATATCATCGGGAAGGGGCTTAAGCAGGGCAAGGTCTGAGACCGAAACTTTGCCTTTTGGCTTGAGCACACGAAATATTTCTTGCCACACTTGGGGTTTATTGGGGGAAAGATTGATGACGCAGTTGGACAGGACGACGTCAACAGTGGCATCGCCTGCGGGGATGTGTTCTATTTCTCCAAGGCGAAACTCAACATTATCAAAGCCCGATGTTTTTCTGTAGTAATCACAGTTCTTTCGAGCCTTGCTCACCATTTCAGGCGTCATATCCACGCCAATGGCACGTCCTGAGGCTTTCACTTTTTCACCTGCCAAAAACGTATCAAAGCCGCCGCCACTGCCTAGGTCGAGGACAGTTTGCCCTTCCTCCAAGGCCGCTATGGCTACGGGGTTGCCGCATGACAGGCCCATATTGGCTCCTTCTGGTAGGCGGGAAAGGGACAATTCATCATATCCAATTGCTTTACCGAGCCGCATGGGGTCTGCGTGGTTGCCACGCTGGCTTTTACAGCAACACCCTCCTTGTTGACCGGTGGCTATGGCTGCGTATCCTGCTCGTACGGTGTCCTTAATAAGCTCGTCAGCTCTTTTTTTATTGATGTCGGACATATTTATTCCTTATTTTTTTGTGTTTTGGGTGAAGGGAGAAAGTAGGGGTTAACCCCGCTTTGAGTCCTGTGAGCTATACATAATTCAGGATTTGCTGAACAACACTCATCGGTTAAAAAGGCAATGGTTTCCAGCATGAGGGGGATATTAGCCCTGTAACGTATATTCCTACCCTCTCGTTCCATGCTGGCAAGGCCGCTTTGCACAAGATTTTTGAGATGAAAGGATAGGTTTGTTTTAGGGATATCCAAAAGACGGGCTATATCACCCGCAATGAGTCCATCGGGCGCGTGTTTGACCAAAAGTTTAAAAGTTAACAGGCGCGCTTCGGATGTAAGGGTTTCAAATATGGTAATGGCGGTTGTTGTTTTCATAGTTCAACTATTCAACAACAGTCGAACTATGTCAAGGGAAAACTGAGTAATGGCAGATATCGCATGGACGGTGTTTGTTATGAGGGTAATACCATGTGAATAAGAGAGAGACGAGATTGTTACGAAATCTTGATGCGAAAGAGCCTGACTGTTCAGATAGCGTTGAGTAGCAGGTGGAGAAAAGGGGAAGCAGTGTAAAAGGACGCTTCTGGCAAGCTTGGCCAGCAATAGGGGGAGTGATTTAAAAGCCAAAAAGAGCGCTTATGGAAGAAAGAGGTTCTTGGGCTATTAATTGTTTGTATTTTATTATACAGTATTATATAGTTCTAACTATCCTTTATAACTCTCAAACCAAGGAGAATGCAGATGAGGGTCGATATTACCGACATTCCTTTCACAATGAAGCTTGGGGCTGATTTCTATAATGAGCTGGCCGACGAAATTAAACAAGGCAACGTTGATACACTGTATTCTTTTGAGTACAAAAAGGGTTTACAAAACTTGGCCATTTATTCCAAAAATGGCAGTTTTTTAAACAGAATCGAAATTGTCATTAAGACAGTTTTTGCCAACGAAATTAAGATATTCTTGAAGATTTTCCTCGATGGTCAAGAAGGTCTTTATGTAAAGATTGTTGACCCTGCAGAACACCAAGCGCTACGCACGGCTTTCTTGAATGGTACGGATAGGCGTATTGATTCCGCCCGTCATGCCATTAAAAGACTTCTCACTTCTTAAGTAAATCAATCATGCCACATGGTATGAATAAAAAAGGGCTTAGGCCCTTTTTTGTTTTGAGTAATCGTTAATCCGTATCTCTTATGACGCTGGGCCATTGGCAGTGCGGGAGGGCAAAGTAGAGAAGGGTGGCAGAGGTCTCATAGCCAAAGGGTCTGTAACCTAGAGGCTAGGTAGCGGGCGTTTAGCCTAGGTGGCGAGGGGGGGAAGGGATTACGCTTGTTTGTCGTCTTTGTTGGGGCTTTGTTTTAAATGGGTGAGTTGCTCAAGGGCGTCTTCGATTTTGTTACAAAGCATGTCGATGTTAATGGGCTTAAGTAAGTAAGCGAAGGCTCCGTTTTGGATGACCTCGGCGGCAAGCTTCATGTCAGCGTGACCTGAGAGGATGATTACGGGGACATTGGGCTTGATGGCTTTGATTTTTTCAAGCACTTCAGAGCCATCCATATCAGGCATTTTAATATCAAGAATAACGATGTCTACTTGACTGTTTTGCAAAATTTCAAGGGCTTTTCGCCCGTTATCAGCACAAGCCGCTATGGCTCCACGCTTTTCAAGACGGAGGCTTAATACATCAAGGACATCAGTTTCGTCATCGATTATAAGGGTATGGACATTTTCCATGAAGAAGTACCGTATTTTCAGAGTTTTAGTGAACTAGCATAGAACTAGTGTTTATATATACCCACATAATGTCGAATTACGCAATAGGACAAGCTTAAAATTTAAATTTATTGTGTAAACTCGTTTATTATGGTATTTTTGTACATCATCAACTCTTTATGTTGACTCATCAAGTCATCCGTTTAAGGGAGTCGCTACCATGTATAATGTTGCTGTTATTGTCGGAAGCCTGCGTCAAGGTTCCATTAATAAAAATCTCGCCAAGGCTCTAGAAAGAATTGGTAAAGACCTTTTTACTTTCAATATCATCCCCTTGCAAGATGTTCCCATGTATAACCAAGATATCGAAGGGGCGCCCGGTGATGCTGTTGTTAACCTGCGTAATGCGGTGACAGCTGCCGACGCTGTTTTGTTTATTACTCCTGAATATAACCGCTCGCTGCCGGGTGTTCTTAAAAATGCCATTGACTGGGCTTCTCGCCCCTATGGCAAATTTAGTCTTATGAACAAACCCGCCGCCACTGCCGGTGTTTCTCCCGGTGTTATTGGCACCGCTTGCGCCCAGCAGGAATTGCGTCGCATTTTGACCATGTTGACCATGCCAGTGATGGGTCAGCCCGAAATGTTCTTAAGCGGCATGGATCTTGTCGATAAAGATGGAAATGTGTCTAATCCCAAGACAGAAGAGTTCTTGCGCTCTTTTCTGGAGCGTTTTGAGGCTTGGATTACCCGCACAAAAATGTAAAAGTATCAGCAATACAATAAAAAAGGCCACGAGAGTGGCCTTTTTTTGTGGAGAGACATAAAAACCCCATCAGGGTTTGAAGTTTTAGCCTAGTGGGGCTTTCTTGCTTTGTCTGCCTAATGGGGGACATATCACTAGGCTGGGGAATAATTATTGTTGAGATAATGTACAATAACACCCTATTACCAAGCGTCTGACTAACAAGAAACGGTAGAAGGGGTGAGGTAAAATCGCGCTTTATCTCTATGGCAAGCGATGTGAGGTTAAGTAACGTGACACTCAAGGATGGGTATTAAACAACATGCATCTTGAGAAGTTCATCGGCGGCTTCGGTGCAGTTTCGTCCTCTGGCTTTGGCTGTATAGAGAAGTTCATCGGCTTGTGCTAAAAACTCTTCTGCTGAATTGATTGCGGGCACAGATTCAAGGCTGGCGAGACCAATACTGGTCGTTACATGAACTGTGGTGTCGCGTAGCATAAAGGGATAGTTGGCAATGGCTTTCCTTAAACGTTCGGCAACCGGAAAAGCTTTGCTTGCCGCTGTTTCAGGCATAATAACACAAAATTCTTCGCCGCCGTATCGATATGCGATATCGGTGTTTCGCAAGGTGTCGTGCAATATTTTCCCTACTTTTTGTAAGACCAAATCACCCGCTTGGTGGCCGTAGGTGTCGTTAATGTTTTTGAAGTGATCCAAGTCGAGCATCATAACCGAAAGATGATTGTTATATCGTTTGGAGCGGGTGATTTCGCTACCAAGGGAGGTCATAAGGTGCCTTCGATTATACAGGCCTGTTAAGGGGTCTACGTTTGCTTCGATCTTGGCAGAGTTCAAGAAGTAGTGGTTCGCCACGATAGTTGAAAGATGGCTGAGGGCTGTGGCGAGGGTTTCCGACTGATCTCGGCCCAAAACAGGTTGTTTGTGACATCCCAGCAAAATAAGTCCCTGCACGTCATCCGCATTTCCGAAATGTAAAGGGAAGGTGTGGATATCTTTGGGCAGAATAGTACTTCCCTGAGGGAGCGTGAGGGCTTCTTTTCCCCTTACGATGGAGTGTTCGTTGTTGGTCGCTTCTAAAATATGCGAACGCAATATTTTTTCCCACTGGGTTGATTTGGTGGAGCTTTCAGGGGCGTTAATAAAGAGAGTCGCTTCGGTGTTACCAACGGCGTTCTTAAACCAGGTCGCTGCCTGTATGGTGTCCAAGGGAAAGAGCAACGAAAGGGCTGAAAATGAATTTTCAAAGACCTGAGTAAGGTTGTCTGACTGAGCCGTGTTGGCAAAAAAAGTAACCAAAAAGCTTAAGAGAGAGTTTTTACGCTCTAAAAGCTCCCGCTCAAGAAGAAGCTCTCTGGTCATATAGTGAATATCATGAGGCATATTTTGAGCTTCATAGGTCGCATGTAAAATATTCCAGATATCCTTTTTGGAGGCATTAAAGGGCAATATTTTAACCGCGTTAACACCTATGCCAAGCTCAAGGTCACTTTGGGAATAATTTTCCGGTAAGATGCAAATTCTTGTTATATCATTAAAGGGTTGACGCTGGGCCAAGGGAAGAGCCTGAAGCGCCTTTTCGGCGGCAGGCGAGACAAATAGTATGATCGGGCTTGCGCTTTCAAACATAGCCTTTGTGGGAAGAGCGCCTTCAGGCCATGTGTGGAGAGAAACAGTTTGACCAAAGCAACCTGTTAACATGGACTCCATGGCCGATGAAATGCCAATGCCCCAGCATGTGATTTTTGAATGAGTCATCATATATCTGCTTCCTTATGAAATACTGTCTTTCATAAGCAAATTGCGAGCCATTGTATTAATGATGTGTTAAATCATGCAGTTATCATATTTAGTGATATCACCTAGGCAAAAATTGCCAAAAAAACAGCAATTTTCACGAGGACGATATTATTGTGTATCTCCTTTTATTTCAGATGGTTATTTGTTGTAAAATAACTGTTTGCCTTTGTCTGATAAAATATAGTAGTCTTGCGCCTGCAAAGAGACTTTTGCACAGCCTTTATATTCTCATACACCCTTGCTTGCCAATCCAAAGCCATGAATAAAAATATGCTTGTCGTCATAAAAGGCGGCCTCCCTCAGTGCGCGGAACCTATCGTGTGTGGTGATATCGTGGGAAGGGACGCTCTTTTTTGCCATACCCCCAAGGCGCCATCTGTTGTTCGAGATCTCTCTGCTCAAGATTTTTCCATTGAAGACGAGCAGGTTCAAAAACTCCTGCTACGTCGAGGCGCTGTTTTGTGGGAAGGGGAGTTTCAGCCGGAGGCCCCCAGTCCCTTGTCCCTTGCTTTTAATCTTTTTGTATTGGGTACGGTGACATCGACCTTTGATGCTCTCTGGTATCTTAAAAAACATGTCGCACTACCTGCCTGGACGGGACTGTTAGCTTCGGCCCAAATGCAGGGCAGGGGGCAAATGCGCCGTAACTGGAGCTCTCCGCGCGGCAATATGTATTTGTCGCTTTTGTTGCCTGAAAATCCCCTTTTTCAACATGAAGGCTCAGCCATTGTGGTGGGGTATATGGTGGCGAAGGCGCTACGCTCACTGGGGCATGATGTTTATCTGAAATGGCCCAATGATATTGTCACGGCGGACTTGCGAAAGGTGGGCGGCATTTTGCTTGAGGAGCGCGATGGAGTTGTCATGGCCGGCATTGGAATAAACCTAGCCTGCGCGCCAGAGCCTGCCGAGTTACGTAACGAACATTGTTTGCCCGCGGATGTCTTGTCGGCATCTGGTTCAATTGAAAAGAAAAACGTGGAAAGTTTTTTACACCAATCCCCGTTTTTGCTCTGTAAAGAGCTTGTGAACTCCCTCATTGTAGAGTATATCTATGCCCTGTCTACAATGGATTTTGACGCTGTCATGCTAGAAGCCAATACCTTGTTGGCCCTCAAGGACAGTCGGGTTCAAATAGTGGAAGAGGCGACACATTTCACAACTGGAGTTTGTCAGGGATTAGCCCCTTCGGGCGCCTTGCTTGTGCAGGGCGATGACGGTCTATCCCACACGATAACTTCGGGCAGTGTTTTACCCGAGCCTTAGTAATATAATTGCTTAATTAAACAGGATTACACATGAGTAAGAAGAGCTTCGATTCAATTGTTCAGCTGTTAAAAGACAAACCCATTGTTGTTGCAAACAGGGGTATCCCCGCGCGAAGAATATGCCGTTCTATTAGAGAGCGCTTTGACGCCATTGCGATTATGACAGCGACCGACATTGATAAAGCTTCTCCCGCCGCTGCTGCCGCGGACGAATTATTGTTGTTGGGCGACGACCCTCGCGGGTATCTCGACATTGAACGAATCGTTGACCTTTGTAAGCGTCGTGGGGCCATCGGCATTCACCCCGGCTGGGGCTTCGCTTCTGAGGATGATAACTTTCCCAAAATTTGTACCGAAGCCGGTCTTACTTTTATTGGCTCAAGCGCTGAAGCCATGAAACTTTTGGGTAACAAGGTGCAGGTGCGGGCGCTGGCGCAAAAGCTTAATATCCCCATTGTGCCCGGCTCTGACGGTGCCGTTGACGTCCCTACAGCCCGTAAAGTGGCTCAAGAAATTGGTTTCCCCATTATGCTCAAAGCAGAAGGGGGCGGTGGCGGTCGCGGTATTTTTGAGGTGCATAACGAAGCCGATTTGGACGATGCTTTTATGAAAGCTTCTACCATGGCGCAAGCCTCCTTTGGCAACCCTCGCGTTTTTGTAGAGAAATTTTTGCAAAAGGTTCGTCATATTGAAATTCAAGTGATTTCAGATAAATATGGCAACGTTTTTGCCTTTGACGAGCGCGATTGCTCCATCCAGCGTAACAACCAAAAACTCATTGAAATTACTCCTTCCCCTTGGCGCGGTATGACTAAAGACTTGCGTGAGGCTTTGAAGGGATACGCAGAGCAGCTTGTAAAGGCTGTTGGTTACGATTCTTTGTGTACCGTTGAGTTTTTGGTAACCGAAGACAGCACTCCCTACCTCATCGAAGTGAACACACGTTTGCAGGTGGAGCACGGTATTACGGAATGTCGCTATGGCATTGACCTTGTTGAAGAGCAAATTGCCGTCGCCTTTGGAAGCCGTTTGCGCTTTACCAAAGAAAAAACCATTCCTGTGCACCACGCCATGCAGGTGCGGATTAACTGTGAAAACCCCCAAAAAGGCTTCTCGCCAAACTCAGGGCTGGTTTCTCGTTATGTTTCGCCCGGCGGCCCCGGTGTTCGTCTGGACTCCAACATGTGCGCTGGCTATGACTTCCCTTCAAACTATGACTCCGCGGCGGCTCTGCTCATTGCTTATGGACAGGACTGGAATAAAATCCTCGGTGTTATGGACAGGGCCCTTGGCGAATATATTGTTGGCGGTATTAAAACGACTATTCCGTTTTTCCATCAGGTTATGCAAAACCAGGAGTTCCGCCTTGGCAATGTAGACACGAGGTTTATCGCCGATACTCCTGAGTTGATGGATTATCGCGACATGGCCCCTGAATGGGAGCGTAACGCCAAGCTTATCGCTGAAATTTCCGCCCTCGGGTATAACCCCCATGTTAAGCTTGGTAAGTACCGTTCATGCGATACCCCACGCGTGCCTTATTCCGAACCTATCTTACCCACCATTCCCAGTTCTGTTCGACGTGAGCCCAACGTTTATCCTCGCAATGACACTCTGGCGCTCCTTGATATGATTCGTGATTCCGGCATTGTTCATATCAGCGACACCACCTGTCGCGATAACACGCAGTCCAACAGCGGCAACCGTTTTCGCCTTGCCGAAGACCATCTTGTCGGGCCTTATTTGGATAACTGCAACTTCTTCTCTTTAGAAAACGGCGGCGGTGCTCACTTCCACGTTGATATGATGGCGAACCTGACTTCACCCTTTGCCGAAGCCAAAGAATGGAACAACTTCGCGCCGAAGACCATGAAGCAGATTCTTATCCGTTCTACCAACTTACTCGGTTATAAGCCTCAGCCGAAGAACGTCATGCACATGATGGCGGAGTGCATTTGTCAAGACTACCATGTTTTACGCTGTTTTGACTTTTTGAATCACATTGACAACATGCGTCCCTTCGCGCAGGTGGCTCTGCATACGCGCGGTGTTGTTTTCCAGCCCGCCATTTCACTAACGCCCGGTCGTGGTTTTGACATTAAGCATTATTGCGACTTTGTTGAAGCCATTGTTAAACAGGCGGCTGACCTTATGGGTAAATCCAGCAAAGAGGCTTCACGCTATATCATGCTGGGTCTGAAAGACATGGCTGGCAACTGCTCGCCAACCTTTATGGCAGAGCTGGTCAAAGCCATTAAGAAAGACTGGCCGGAACTGGTCATGCACTACCACCGTCACTATACTGATGGTTTGTTTGTTCCTGCTGTCGGCGCGGCGGCTAAAGCTGGCGTTCACGTTATCGATACATCTCTCGGAGCGGCCTCCCGCTGGTATGGTCAGGGCGAAACCTTGTCCACCGCGGCTTACCTCGAAGATGAGCTGGGCATGAAAACCTGCATTAATAAAAATATGGTTCGCGAAGGTAACTATGTTCTTAAGCAGATTATGCCTTTTTACGATAAGTATACGGCTCCGTATTTTCAAGGCATTGACTACGATGTTGTGCAACACGGCATGCCCGGCGGCGCGACCTCCTCTTCACAAGAAGGAGCCCTTCAGCAAGGGTATATCCAGTTGTTGCCCCATATGTTGAAGTTTTTGGCCGGAACTCGCCAAATCGTTAAGTATCATGATGTTACACCTGGCTCACAAATTACCTGGAACACCGCTTTCCTTGCCATAACCGGTGCCTATAAGCACGGGGGCGAAGGCGAAGTGCATTATCTCTTGGAAGTTTTGGAAAACGTTATTCGTCATGATGAAAACGATTTGACTCCCCAGATGAAAAAGGCTCGTTTGGCAATTTATCAAAACTGCAACGACGCTTTTAGGGATTTGCTGTTGGGTAAATTTGGTAAACTGCCTTTGGGCTTCCCTCCTTGCTGGGTCTATCAGAGCGCCTTTGGCGATAACTGGGAAAAGGCCATGGAGAACCGCACTGAGGCGTCTCCTTTGGACAATCTCCCTGATATTAACCTTAAGGCAGAACGACTGGCTCTTAAAGACCAGCTCCACCGCGAACCTTCGGACGAAGAGTTCTTGATGTACCTGAACCATCCAACGGATGCCCTCAAGCTTATTGAATTTATTCAAGAGTATGGCAACCCCAACAATCTGCCCTTAAACGTTTGGTTTGAAGGCCTAAAGGATGGCGAAGAGGTGACCTTTATTGGCTCAACGGGCAAACCTCACCAGTTTACGCTCCTTCGCATTGAAGATCCCGATGAAATGGGCGTTTCTGTCGTTCGTTACGTCCTGGACTCGCAGATTATGAGTACCGTTGTTCAAGTTTTTGAGCCCCAGGCTGTCCTTGGCGCTGAGACCAATATCGCGGATAAGAATAACCCTTATCATGTGGCCGCTCCGAGCAACGGCGACTTGTGGGTTATGTATATCAACCCCGGCGACGTGGTAAAAGAAGGCGAAGAGCTTTTTAACATCTCCATCATGAAGCAGGAAAAAGCCGTTCTCTCTCCTTGCACTGCCATGGTTAAGCGTGTGTTGAAAACAGCGGATTATCGCCAAGATAAGCAAATGATTCCCGTCAAAGAAGGGGAGTTGATTGTTGAGCTTGCACCCATTCCGCACTTGTGCGCCAATCCTGCCTGCGGTAAGCCCATTGTTGACGAAACCTTTACTTTCTGTCCTCATTGCGGAACCCCCAGAGAAACAAAAGCATAAAATCAGAAAAGCGGCAGCGTCACAGTTGCCGCTTTTCTCTTAGCCGTTTTTGTTCATGCTATCATTGACCAATGTGTAAATACCCGATAAATACGACAGATATATTTTGCGTTAGATGGTCCATGGAAAGAGGCTTTGCCAAAGGCGAGTCTTTTCAAACTGTATGTTCAGAAAAGCCTACAAAATAGTAGCTTTACCTGAAATACTTCAAGTAATCCTTTCATTCTATTGTGCTTCGCACAGCACCTACTACTATTTGGAGGAGTGCATCAAATGGCCAAATCCTCGAAAGAGAAGCCAAGCAGCTCAAGTCAAAAGACCGCAACAGCCACCAAGGTACAAGAACAACTTATCCTTAACGGAAGTGATATTGTTTCCATTGGCGAAAGCGCGGAACTTCTAGTCGGTGGAAAAAACTACAACACCGCCATCATTAGCCAAATTGAAGGAATCAAAGCCCCCCAGTTCCGGGCCGTTTCCTCCCTTGCTTTTCATAGGCTTTTGGATGAAGGCCGTATTAACGCCACCTTGGCACGAGCCGTTGTAGACAGAGAGTACCGCCGCATTGACTGGGAAGATCCCGAAATTAGCGGCGATCCTGAGTTTTTACAAAAACTTGTGCGTAATTTGGGCCATATTATAGCGGAAGAAGCACAAAGCCAGACAAACAGCGAAGCCAAACCCATAAAGTTGCGTACTTTTGTCAATAATATTGTCGATGGATTCGCCACTTCGCCAGAAGGTATTGACCAACTTCGTAAGCGTTCTGTTCTTGTGCAGGCCGCTATTTTATCCGTTGACCTGCCTGAGGATGTGAAAGTTATTATCGCCGATGCTTATGGCGATATTTGTGATGAAGCAGGGGAAGAAGACGTTCCCGTGGCAGTTCGCTCATCCGCCGCTGGCGAAGACTCTCGCAAAAAAGCCTTCGCTGGTCTTCAAGATACCTATCTGAATATTTACGGCAAAGATCGTGTGGTGGAAGCCTATCACTGGGACTGCGCTTCGGCCTATAACCTGCGCTCCATGACCTATCGCCGCGAAGCTATTTTAGACGCTATCCTGGCCGCTGAACAGGCCGATGACATTAGCATCGCTGAAGAAGCCAAAAAAGAATGGGCCATTGAAAATACCTCCCTTTCTGTTTGTATCATGCGCATGATTAACCCCGTTATTTCGGGAACGGCCTTTGCCGCTGATACTGCTACGGGTTGCCGTGGTACAGACAAAAAAGACCTTGTCTCCATTGACGCGAGCTATGGTCTTGGCGAAGCCGTTGTGGGCGGCATGGTTACCCCTGATAAATATTATGTTTTTACGCGTGATGATGGTCAGGAAGTGGTCATTCGTCAGCTTGGCTGTAAAAACACCAAAATTATTTATGACGACGGCGGCGGAACACGGGCTGTTGAGGTTCCCGAACATGAGGCGCAGCGCTGGGCCCTTTCCATCGCTCAGGCCGAAGAAGTCGCCCAAGGCGTTCGCGCCATTTGCAAAACCTATGATGACCTCATCATGGACTCTGAGTTTTGCATCGATTCCGAAGGGGAGTTATGGTTTGTTCAGGCTCGCCCTGAAACTCGCTGGAACGAAGAGTATGAACTCCACCCCGACATTATCTTCATGCGCCGTAAAGAGGTTGATGAAAAAGCCAAAGCCTCGGCTGAAGTGTTACTTGAAGGTAACGGCGCCTCTCGCGGAGCTGGTCAAGGGGTTGTAAAGTTCTTGCGTTCTGCCCTTGAGCTGAACCGCATTGAAAAGGGCGACGTTCTCGCCGCTGAGCGCACCGACCCTGATATGGTTCCCGGTATGCGTGTGGCCTCGGCGATTTTGGCTGACGTTGGCGGCGACACTTCTCACGCGGCCATTACTTCCCGCGAACTGGGAATCCCCGCTGTTATCGGCATCCAGCGTAGCGAAGCCATGCGCGCCCTTGACGGACAAGAAGTTACCGTTGACGGTACAACGGGCACCGTCTATCGCGGTCTTCTTCCTTTGCATGATGTGGGCGCTGAAATTGACGTTTCAAAAATTCCCGCTACTAAAACCAAAGTTGGCCTTGTCCTCGCCGACGTTGGGCAGGCCATGTTCTTGTCTCGCCTACGCAATGTAGAAGACTTTGAAGTGGGGCTTTTGCGCGCCGAGTTTATGCTTGGCAATATCGGGGTTCACCCCCTGGCCCTTGAAGCCTTTGATAAGGGCACCCTAGAAGATATCATCGCTGATTACCTCACCGCCCTTGATAATAGACTGACCAAAACCCTTCGAACTCAACTGGCCGAAGGTCTGGTCTACGTTAATATTCGCTTGCGCGAGTATGTCTCTATTATTACCGGCATCGACAAGGAGCTTGCCACTCTTGCTCAGCAAGAAGGGCTGGGAAGCGCGGAGGACAACCTTGCTGTGCGTCGTCGCATCCGTAATGTTGAGCGTCGCCTTGACGAATGTGTGGATAATGCCTCGCGTTGGCTTGATCAGATTAAGACTACCCTTGATTTGGCATCGCATATACGCATTGCCATGGGGTATGAAGACGAACTCAGCCTTTTGGTAGGTAACGACCCTGAGGTTATTCGTCGCCGAAGCGAAATTTCTTCGGAAGTAGAGGGCATGGTTGAGCGCGTTCAAGATAACGAAACGGTTCAGCAGGTTTTGAACGAAATTCAAACCACTCGCGAAGACGTTGCCTTGCGGACGGGCCTTGAAGCCACCATTGCAGATGTTAAAAATATTCCTGGGGTTGTTAACGAGCTTATTCGTTCGCGCGGTTACAGAACTGGTCGCGAGCACTATGTTCAAACTCTGTCACAGGGGTTGGCTCTCTTCTCCATGGCTTTTTACGGTAAAGATATTATTTACCGTACCACTGACTTTAAATCGAACGAATACCGTAACCTCATTGGCGGTCTTCTTTTTGAATCGGAAGAAGATAACCCTATGTTGGGCTGGCGCGGCGTTTCTCGTCATCTGCATGACTGGGAAATTGAGGCTTTCAAGCTGGCTCGTGGTGTATATGGCGGTAGCAACCTGCAGATGATGCTGCCCTTTGTGCGCACCATTGAAGAAGCCCGTAGCATGAAACGCTACCTTGAGCAGGTTCACCATTTGAAGAGCGGACAGGATGGTTTGAAAATTATCCTTATGTCTGAAATCCCCAGCAACGCCATTGTTGCTAAACGTTTCATCGAAGAATTTGATGGTTTTTCCATTGGTTCTAACGATATGACCCAAATGGTGTTGGGAACGGACCGAGACAACGCTCGCCTTGCCCACATTTATGACGAAGAAGATCCCGCCGTTGTGTGGGCCATCCTTGTCACCATTTTTACGGGCTTGCGGTATAGTAAGAAAGTTGGTTTTTGCGGTCAGGGAGTTAGCAACAGCCATATCCTGCGCGGCCTTGTGGCTATCGCCGGAATCGCTTCGGCGTCTGTTGTTCCCGATACCTACTACCAAACCAAATTTGACATGGCGGCTGTTGAAGAACAAAATATTCCTACCTCGAAGCTTGGCGAGTGGTTGAATAAACAGCATTTAGACGTTCTTTTGGAAATCATTGAATCCAAAGGCTATGGGCATATTTTAAAAAAGTACGCTCGCCCCGAAGATTTAATGGACTGGTATGAAGGTGAATTGGGTCGCTTGCAGGAGCACTTGCGTGAAAACCTTGATGGGCCCAACGAGCAATTCTGCCGTCAGGAGATTGAGCGCTTCCGTCAAACATTCCATAAAGGCGTTATCTACGCTAACTGGGATTGGTCTGGTCTTGTTGAAGACGCCCTTTATCACGCAGGGTTCTCGTCCTTTGAGGAACAAGAGAAAGCCCTTGAGCACTGCCGAAAAGTAATTAGTTAACTGCCTTTGGTGTCTGTTACATAAAAGCCCGCTTCCCGCGGGCTTTTATGACTGATAGCCTCTGCCTGCAAACTCTTTTGACAGGCCTTACCCTAGCTGGTCTGTGTTTCACCTTTTTATTTTCAGCTCTTTGTTTCCCCGAAACTTTAAGAGGATATTCGCTTAAACATGAGTTTCTCCCTTATATTATTAACGGCCTTTGCCTTGGCGATGGATGCGTTCGCCGTGGCTGTCGCAACAGGAGCCATCCTTCGCACCGTGTCCTTCGGCCAAGTTTTGCGCATGTCCCTTTGCTTTGGTTTTTTTCAGGCGGGGATGCCTATTATTGGCTGGCTCGCCGGGAGTGCTGTCTATAAATATATCGCGGCTTATGACCATTGGATAGCCTTTGTTTTGCTGGGAGCCATTGGTGCTCATATGAGCCTTGAGGGATTTGCCGCCTATCGTGAAGCGAGGGCCAAGGGACTGTGTTTGTGCGAAATCCCTACCACTGATCCTGCCAAAGACCCCACCAGAGGCTATACCTTATTGGTGTTAGGCGTTGCCACCAGTATTGACGCTTTGGCCGTGGGTATTTCTCTTTCCATGGTTGAAGCGGGCATTATGGTCGCCGCTCTCGTCATTGGCGTTGTCTGCGCTCTTGTGACGAGCGCTGGTCTTCATCTTGGCGCCTTTGCTTGCAGGAATCAGTACTTGAGTCATTTCGCGGGTATTTTAGGGGGCTTTGTCTTGATTGGCATCGGCGTGAAAATCTTGGTCGAGCATGGCGTTTTTTCTTAGTTGCGGGATTGTCTAAAAGAAGGGCGTGGTGGTGTTTCATGAGGCGGTTTTACCTCATGCACCTCCTTTCATCATCATGTCGCGCTTGTCTTATTCTTGTCTTACTCCTGACTGTTTCTCCCCGTTTCTCCCTGTTCGCCACCTTATCTCTACTACCTATCCGCCATGTTAACTGCTACGCTATCTGCCCCTTTGTAAGGTACCGTCTGGTTTCTCTATCTTGCTTGTAGTTCGTTGTATATCCTCGTTATAGTGTTTCCTGACTAAGGCATGCCTGGCTGCAAGCTTGACAGGCTATAATTTGGCTGGCTGTAGCTTGGCTGTCTCTTTGACAACTTTCCTTTTTTCCTCCCCTTAGGTTACCTCGCTGTCTTGGCTGACTGTCAGAGCTTCGTGGTTAGACAGCGTCTTCATCCGGCTTTATCACCCCTAGAGCAGGTAGGTTTCTCCGCTTGTATACAAGGTTTTTCAGAACCCAAAGCCTCCATTGCTATTGGACTAGTCCTAGACGGGCAGATGAGTCTTGACAGTGACAAAAATATTTTTGGGTCATAACTTCTTGGTCTTCCCCATTACTATGCTTTTTCTAGAAAATATATTGATTTATTTTATTTAATGGGTACACTATTAAAAAGGTGAATCTATGCCACAAGTTGCAGCGCGTATTAATCCTGAGCAGGAACAATGGCTCAAAGACTATTTTCGTACCAAGAGTGCCGGAGCAGAATTTATTCTTCCTTGGGCTGTGGATACTTTTTTTCGTGCAATTATGGGCATTAAAGATATTTTCAGCCCAGCCGAGTTAAAAACCATAGTACAAGCGCATAAAGATATACGTCTTATGGCGGATAACTCTCGTTTATCCTATCTTTTACTGCGGATTGAAGACGCTTGTGAAGTGGGGAAGCTCCATCTTGAGTTTGGCGCCAGTAAAACGGCTTTAGAGGCCAAACTTAAGCGCTTGGACGATACGCAGGCTACGGCTATCATGGTTTGGGCCTCCGCCTTTTGGGTAAGTAAAAACTGTTCTGCTGAAAGTTTGGATGAATATATCCAAACATATTAAAGGCTGTAATTCTGAGAGTGTGGCTGAAGTTTGTTAAGCAGGCTTCAGCTTTTTTATTTACATGTGGTGGGTTACAGTATAGGACTTGATGATGCTTAGAGAGGTTTTTTCACCAATCTTTTCACTAGGTTTAAGGGTTTTCTAATGTCTTATTTTTCTTCTGATGAAAGCGCCTTTGGCGCTACGGACTTAGCCGTCAGGCATCCTAAGATGTACCGTGTTCTTATGCATAACGATGATTACACGACCATGGAGTTCGTCATTGAAATGCTCGCTAAGTTTTTTTCGAAAACACTGGTAGAAGCCGAAGAGATAACCTTGGCTATTCATCAAAAAGGACTGGCCGTTTGTGGCGTATATACTGAAGAAATAGCAGAGACCAAGGTTATGCAGGTGCATGATAACGCCCGAAAATCTGGTTTTCCACTGCGTTGTAGTATGGAGGAGGACAGTTAATGCTTGATCCTTATCTTGAAAGGGCGTTTTCTCACGCTGTTGAAGAGGCGCGAAGCAGGGGCCACGAATATATTACTCTTGAGCATTTGCTCTACGGTATTATTTCTGTGGAACCCGGGCGTATGTTATTGGATGAGGTTGGCATTAACATAAAAACCCTTTCTAAAAATCTTGAAACATTTTTTTCTGAACATTTACCCTCCGTATCGCCCGATGCCATTTCAGAAGTCGCCCAAACCATTGCTTTGCAACGGGTGATTCAACGGGCCTTTCGCCAAAAACAGTCCTCAAGTCGTGATGTTGTCGAGATTGGTGATATTTTGGCGAATATACTGGAGGAAGAAGGATCGTTCGCGGCGTATTATATTGCTCAGCAAGGTGTCACTCGTCTGGATATTCTTGAACATATATCCTTTGATATTGGCGGGACTGAAGAAGAATATGAAAATGAAGACGATGACACAAACGAGGTCAAGGCCCTTAAAAGTTATACCGTTGATTTAACGCAATTGGCGCGAGACGGAAAACTTGATCCCCTTGTGGGACGAAGGACTGAACTTGGACGCGCCATTCAAGTTCTTGCGAGACGCCGCAAAAACAATCCGCTTTTTGTGGGCGATTCCGGAGTGGGGAAGACAGCCCTCGTGGAAGGCCTTGCGCAAATGATTGTGGACGGGAGTATCCCGGAAAAATTTAAAGAGGCTTCGCTTTTTTCCCTCGACCTTGGAGGAATGATGGCAGGCGCCAAATATCGTGGTGACTTTGAAGCACGCCTCAAAGCCGTAATGGCAGCCCTTAAAAAAATCCCTCAGGCAATTCTATTCATCGATGAAATCCATACCATTGTCGGGGCCGGAGCCGTAAGCGGTGGCTCCCTTGACGCTTCCAATATATTAAAGCCGGCCCTCGCGGCGGGTGAATTGCGCTGCATTGGCTCTACCACCCATGAAGAATTGCGTAATCACTTTGAAAAAGATCGAGCTTTGGCAAGGCGCTTTCAGTCCGTGACTGTTCCTGAACCTAGCGAAGAAGAGTGCTTGGAAATCTTGCTGGGTTTGCAGACGCACTATGAGCAATACCATGGTGTTCGGTATGACAAGGACGCCCTTGAGGCCGCCATCTCTCTTTCCGTTCGCTATTTAACAGAATCGCGCCTGCCCGATAAGGCCATTGACCTCATTGACGAGGCAGGAGCCAGAAAGCACTTGGATTCTGAAAAGAAGGGCGGGGCTAAACGCGCGCCTCGGGTGACGCTGTCTGATATTGAGGCAGTCGTTTCGTCCATTGCCCGCATTCCGTCAGTGCGCGCCACAACGGCTGACAAAAAATCCTTAAAAACCCTTGCGACGGATTTAAAAGATGTCGTTTTCGGTCAAAACCATGCCGTTGATGTTTTGTCCAAAGCAGTCTTGCGGAGCAAGGCGGGGTTCACTCAGGCAGGGCGGCCCCAAGGTTCTTTCTTGTTCTACGGCCCCACGGGAGTGGGTAAAACAGAACTCGCCAAGCAACTGGCCCATGTTTTAGGCGTTGAGTTTATGCGCTATGATATGTCGGAGTATATGGAAAAGCATGCCGTTGCGCGACTCATTGGTTCTCCTCCGGGCTATGTGGGCTTTGAACAGGGTGGGTTGTTAATCAGTGCCATTCGCAAAACGCCTAACGCCGTCCTTTTGCTGGACGAAATTGAAAAAGCGCACCCCGACATTTATAATATTTTATTGCAAGTGATGGATTACGCCACGCTCACCGACGCCACCGGGAGAAAAGCCGATTTTAGAAACGTTACCCTCATTATGACATCAAACGCAGGCGCTTTTGAAATGTCCAACCGAAGCATTGGCTTTGGTGGTAACGCTTCGAGTTTGTTGTCCGCTGAAAAGGCCAAAAAAGTCATTGAGCGCACCTTTTCTCCTGAATTTCGCAACCGCCTGGATGCCATGGTTCCTTTCGCTTCTCTATCCCAAGAAACCATGGGCCATATTGTAACGAAGTTTACCTCGGCTCTTGCCCAGAAACTCTTAGAACACGAGGTTACCATAACCTTTGAAAAAAGGGCACTCAGTCGCCTCGCCCAACTGGGCTATGACCCCGGCTTTGGGGCACGCCCTTTGGCAAGGGTTATTCGTGAAGAAATAGAGGACGTCCTCGCCGGAGAGCTTCTTTTTGGAAAACTTGTTTCGGGAGGTTCGGTTGTTGTGGGGTGTAAAGAGTCCATAAGCGCATCTTCAAGCTTAAAAATCACGCCCATTAGGGACCTGGCCGATGACAATCTTATGGGGAACTTCACTTTTTCCTATGCCCCAAAGAACGACAAAAGCGGAACCAAGAAGGCTCCTCGAAAAAAAACAGCGAGCCCTGCAAAGTCCTCTCGAAAGAAGGCTGAGGACTAGGCTAGGTGTTTTCCTAGGGTTTATGGTGCTCCTTTGCAGACAAGACAGTAACCGCTGAGCAGAAGATTTTCAACTACAGTGGTGCCTTGTCGTACTGACTACCCTTGAAGGTCATATTTGAAACCCTAGAAGTATTGTTGAATCAGGTAAAGGGCGGCTTCACGTTTTCTAATGCGTAGAATGTGGCAGTTTTTAAATGCCTAGTAATTCTTTATAGCTCTGCTATGACAAAAGTATAAAAAATCGGACAGGGTATATTGTTCGATTTTTTATACTTTAGCATACCCATGGGAAGGGTATAGGACTGTGATTAAGGACTATTTTTGTTGATTACATACAGAGTGAGTTTTTGGAGAGGAATGAAAAGAAGGTAGATTTTTCTTTAAGCATGTTAAGGTCACTATTTTTGGGATTGCGAGGATTACAATAAAGAAATCCCCTCAAGGTACGAACCAGAGGGGATTTTGGATGTTTTTGAGGGAACAATTACGATTCCGGCGGAAGTTTTTTAATGACTTCAAACATGGCGGAAGAGTCTTCTTCACCAAAGCCGGCATTGACGGTTTTATCAAGGAGATTGATGCCCTCTTTGGTGACGGGCATGGCAAGTTGCAGTTCTTTGGCGATGTCTGCAACAATGCCCATATCTTTTTTATGCAGGACAGCCTTAAAGCCCGGAGCGTAATCGTTATTAATCATCCGCAAGGCGTGCATTTCAAGGATACGGCTACTCGCGAAACCGCCAAGCAGTGCTTCACGCACAAGGCTGAGGTCAACCCCCATGGAGTTCGCGAATTTAAAGGCTTCCGATACGGCGGCGATGGTGCCTGTAATAATAATTTGGTTACAGCTTTTGGCAACCTGACCAGAACCGCACTCGCCAACACGGGTAATGGTGGTTCCAAGGGCAGAAAGAACAGGTTTGACAGTATTAAAAATAGCTTCTGAGGCACCCACCATAATGGTGAGGGTTCCAGCCTGCGCTCCAGCTGTTCCGCCAGAAACAGGGGCATCGACTAAATCAATGCCCTGCATGGCAAGGCGTGCCGCCATGCTTCGGGTGGCCGTGGCTGAAATAGTGCTCATATCGATGACAATGAGTCCCCTTTTTTGAGAAAGGTGAACCCCTTTATCGCCGAGCAAAACCTCTTCAACGTCCGAGGTGTTGGATACGTTGGTAAATAAAATATCCACTTCTTGAGCGAGTTCAACGATGGACGCGGCCGCTATGGCGCCTTCTTCCACAAGGGGGGCTATGGCTTCAGGGCGTCTTGCCCACACATGTGTTTCATAGCCAGCCTTGATGAGGTTTTTTACACAAGGGGCTCCCATGAGACCAAGACCTATGTAACCGATTTTCATAATAGTTTCCTCATAGGGGTTAGCTAATAATAGGTTGCGGGGCAGAACGCAAAGTTAAGCGTATTTTTTAGCGTACTCAATGGTGAATGAGCGGGCATCTTCATGATTTTTAACAATGCCTTCTTTTTGAGCCTGCAAAAGTGCTTGGCGAATCTCACCAACGTGAGGGCCGGGCGCGAGCTGGGTCATTTCCATAATTTCGTTACCGTTTAATAGCGGCTCGAGCATTTGCTCGGGTGTTTCTGCCCGTTTCAAATACTTGGTGTTATGGTTAAAGGCGGTATAGTTGTCATCGCGGGCAATGATATTGGCGCGACTCATTTCCATGAGGCGTTTATTTTCTTTTTGGCCTTTGAAGCGTCTAATGCCACGGTCTGTCATCATAAACTGGAAGCGCATGTGGTTGAGCACAAGATGGCAGATGAGGTCGATGTCTTCTGAATCCATGTGGAGTCTGTGCAGAATCTTACGGGTAACTTCGGCCCCAACGCGGTGGTGCTGATAGAAGAACCATTTACCTTCAAAAAACTCGGCGGTATAAACCTTGCCTACGTCGTGGAAAAGCATAGCCATGGTGCCGAGCCAGTCGTGGTGGAGTTCTCCTTCAGGATAGGCCTTTGCCGTGGCAATGGTGTGTTCAAATACGGTTTCTTCAACGCCCGTATCATTTTTGGTATGGATGACACGAGAAAGAGCGGCAAGTTCGGGGATAAGTCCGTGGAGAATGTGCGAATCAAAGAGAAGTTGCACAAATCGCCAAATGTTTTCAGCGTCCACCTGACGCCATTCCTGCATAATGGTGCTGGTAGGGACGTATTCTAAGATACGTCTGGC
This sequence comes from uncultured Desulfovibrio sp., assembly GCA_964647835.1. Lineage (GTDB taxonomy): Bacteria > Desulfobacterota > Desulfovibrionia > Desulfovibrionales > Desulfovibrionaceae > Frigididesulfovibrio. The sequence continues at coordinate 73,076 of CAZYJQ010000001.1, forward strand.
GGAACGAACGATGCTCAGCCAGGTGTTTTCTTCAACGGGCAAATCATAGTTCGCCGCGTAGCGCAAGGCTTTAATGGCGAGAGAAAAGTCCGTTTTTAAGGTTCTGTCAGGCAGACCAATGAGGCGAATGCTGCCCGTGGAGAGGTCATCAAAATTATTCAGCTCGCTTTTATTTTCGATGCGCAATGATTCCATACCGTTGATGAGCGTGGGCGGAAGAATTTTAAGGGCTTCCATTTTACGAATCATGGTAGGAGTCAGCTTGGTCAGGATAATTTCGGGATGGGCTGTTTCAGAGATGGTCATGCGATAGAAGCGATAGAGATAGTCGTCTTCAGTCAATTGACCTATGGCAAGGCCAGTGGGGTCTTTTTCAAGACTTGGGAAAAGCTTGCTTAATTCTTCGCTGGGTATGTCGGTGGAAAGATCTATTTCATTTTTTTGTGTAGCAACAATTATTTCGTGTTGTAACGGCGTGTTGACAATATGGGCGTCATAACCGTTACGCATAATAGTTTTACAAATAGTGATGGCATCCTTAAAAGATGGTGACATCGTGCCTCCTTACTCTGAGTGAGTGAATACGTACATGAGAGATATGTGTTATAAATACACTATTCGTTAGTCTTTTACCAGTGTGAGAAATAGCTAATTTGAGTTTCGTGGGGCTCGTTTTTACCCCTCGAGGGTAACTTCAACTCCCTTTTGCCAGTGGCGCGTCACCTTGCCTTCAAGGGTTTGTCCGAAGAAGGGGGTGTTGAGGCTTTTGGAGTGTATGGTCTCGCGGCTGACTGTCCATTGAATTTCAGGAGAAAAGAGGAAAAAGTCAGCGCTGTCGCCTTTGTTAAAAGAGTTGCTGGGCAAATTGAAAATTGCCGCAGGAGTGTAATGCCAACGGTCGGCAAGCTGTTTCTCCGTTAAGAGACCTTCTTTTACCAGTTGGTAGGTAAGGGCCACAGCAAGCTCAAGGCCGATGAAACCACAAGGGGCGTTATCTAAGGTTTCTTCTTTTTCATGGGCGGCGTGGGGGGCATGATCCGTCACCAAAATATCAATGGTGCCGTCGGCCACGGCTTTTTTCATAGCGTTAACGTCGTTCATGGTGCGTAAGGGGGGCGAAACTTTGAGTTGTCCGTCATAAGAAGACAGGTGCGAATCGTCCAAAATAAGATAGTGGGGGCAGGTTTCTGCCGTCACAGGCACGCCGCGTTCTTTCGCCCAGGCAATGAGGGCGACGGATTGCTCGCAACTTATATGCGCCAAGTGGATGGGCATGTTTAAATATTCCGCCAGCAAGATATCGCGGGCGACTTGCATGGATTCGCCCACAACGGGTTGTCCTTTTACTCCGATGCTACCGCTTACGGCGCTTTCGTTCATGAGGTAGCCTGTGGCAAGGGTGGGGTCTTCGCAGTGGTCAATGACTTTTAAACCCCACTGAGCGGCGTATTCAACACCTCTTCGGAAAATTTCTGTGCTGGAAATAGGGCGGCCGTCGTTAGAGATGGCGGCGCATCCCGCTTCGGCAAGTTCACCCAAGGGGGCAAGCTCTTTACCTTCAAGGCCAACGGTTAAGGCTCCTACGGGATAGAGGGTGGGGCCGTGGGGCCAGTGCTTTTCAGCTTTTTCTATCATATACCGTGTAATGGCGGCTTTATCGTTAACGGGTTTAGTATTCGCCATGGCAAGAACCGCGCCGAAACCACCATGGGCGGCTGCCGCAAGACCTGTTTGAATGTCTTCCTTGTACTCAAGGCCGGGATCACGCATGTGCACGTGAGCGTCAATGAAGCTGGGGAAAAGAAGGGAACCATTGGCATCGTGGCGGGGGAGAGAGTCTAAAACGGCTGGGGCAACGGACGACGCGATGGCGTTTGGCGAAGCGCAGGCTTCGATGAGACCGTTTATAACCACGAGGGAAACTTTTTCACCGAATAAAACGGCGTTTTCCAAAACAAAAGAAGTCGTATCGCTCATATCTATTCCTCTGCTGATGCAAAATTTACACTGTCTTGTCGTGTGCCCAAGATAAACAAAATGGCCATGCGCACAGCCACGCCAGCTGCCACTTGATTTAAGATAAGGCTGTTAGGGCTATCCGCTATTTCAGCGGAGACATCGAGGCCTCGGTTAATGGGGCCAGGGTGGAGCAAGGGCGCGCCGGGAGCCGCCATGTCAAGATGTCTTTGGGTGATGCAAAACTTAGCGGCGTATTCCGCAAGGTCGGGCAACAGCCCAGCCTCTTGGCGCTCAAGCTGTAAACGCAAGCCCATGATAGCGTCAACGCCCTCAACAGCCTTTTCAAGGGTGGAGTGGATATTGACGGGCCAGTGTTCTATACCCGCCGGGAGCAGAGTTTTGGGCGCGAAAACGTTTACTTCAACACCAAATTTATGCAGGAGATGAATATTGGAACGGGCCACACGGCTGTGGGCAACATCCCCGATAATAGCTATGCGTTTATTGGAAAAATCATTGTCCCACTGTTGTTGTAAGGTATAGGCATCTAAAAGGGCCTGTGTGGGGTGGGCGTGCCAGCCGTCTCCGGCGTTGACAATGGAGCAGGAACTGCGCTCTGCGATGAAACGCGCCGCGCCGCTGGCGCTGTGGCGGATAACAACCATGTCGGGGGCCATGGCTTCAAGGGTGAGGATGGTGTCTTTGAGGCTTTCGCCTTTGCCAATGCTACTGCCTGACTTGGCAAGGGAAAAGGTATCAGCCGAGAGGCGTTTGCCTGCCACATCAAAGGATGTTTTGGTGCGGGTGCTGTTTTCTACGAAGAAAAGGACGACACTTTTGCCCCGTAAGGTAGGAACTTTTTTAACAGGGCGGGTGTTTATTTCTGCAAACTGGTGCGCCGTGTCCAGAATATGAAGAATCTCTTCTCTTGTGAGATCTGCCGTGTCAAGCAGGTCTTTGTGGGGCCAAGGAAACGAAGACATAATACTCACCTTGGAAATGGTCAAAAGGCAATACAGCCGAACTGCTCACGTTGTAATAAAAAGCCCTTCATATGTAAAGGGCAGAAGCCTAATTCTCCCAGCTATTTTGAAGGGGTTTGAGGTTAAAGGCGGCGTACTGCTCGGGGGCGTCAAGGCGGGTGCCATAAAAGGGCGTTTTTTGTGGCGAAAGAAAAAGAAATTTGTCCGTTTGGTCAAAGATAAGGTCGGTGTCGTGGGTGCTCATAATAATAGCCGTTCCCCGCGCTAAGAGTAGCTTTATATAGGCCAGAACTTCGAGGCAGGCCGGATAATCGAGCCCGCTAAAAGGTTCGTCCAAAAGAAAGAGGGCGGGGTCGCGTAAAAAAGCCGTGGCGAGGCAGAGTTTACGTTTTTCCCCATAAGAAAGAGTTTGGACAGGCCAGTTAAGCTTATGCTCAAGGTTGAGAAAAGAGAGAATGGTATGCGCTTTTTCTTCAAGGTTTTCCCGCGTTTTGGCTTCACTAGACTTACCAAATTGCCATTTTTCAGGTCGGGACTTGTTATGGTGAAACTCGTCTGGCTGTGATTTGGCAGGACGAACTATACCTCGCTTTTTTGTGTTTATTTGGGTTTCAGCCTTGATGGTTAGTGCGATATCTTCGGCAACGGTGCTCCCTAATATTTGCATGTTGGCTTCTTGTACGACTAGGGCGGATATGTGCCTAAGGGGTGAGTCTTCTTTGTTCAAGTTAAGTGGCGCGCCGTGAACATGAATGGTGCCTGAACTTGGGAGGTAAAGACCAGCGAGGGTTCGGAGCAGGGTTGATTTTCCGCTTCCATTTATTCCGGCAAGGCACATAAGTTCCCCACCCGAAAGGGAAAAATTGATGTTGGCATAGGCTGGGGGCTTGTCGGGCGCGAAAGCGTAGCCGAGATTTTCAACACTAATAAGCACGTTTGGCATGGGGCGAGAACCGTTTTATTTGAGGGTAGAGAGGGCGAAAGCTTGCAAAAAGAACAAGAAGTTTTATAACAGTGATGGGCAGAAAGGGGAGTACACCCACGGCGAAGGCGGCGGTGTATGAAATATTCATCGTATGGACCAGCCAAAATGCTCCTATGGCGTATACCAAGGAGTATCCTATGAGCCAGCCTGTGAAGAGCCTCCCCCACCGTGTCCATTTTGTTTGAGCCGTGGTGTACCACCGCATAGAAAGTCCAGAGAAGTAGGCTAAGAAAATAAATCCGATAAGGTAGCCTCCCGTTGGCCCAAAAACATGGGCAAGGCCGCTACGCCCTCCTGAGAAAACAGGCAGACCGATGCAGCCCGCTATGATATAAAGCAACACGGCTTTGGCGCCTTCTTTGGGCCCAAGAAGGAACCCCGCGCCCATGATGACGCAATCTTGGAAGGTTATGGGGACGGGGCCAACGAAGAGAGGGAAAAGGGCGGTAACGGCGATACAGGCCGCCGTAAGAGAAAGCCAGCAAAGGGTATGAAGGGCATTTAACGATGAAGATACATGCATATATGAGAGCATAAAGATTCATGCACGAACTGACAATAGCAAACGAACAAAAAATATGGCGTATCAAACGACCGGCGAACCTTGAAGAGATGTGGAGCGCCCTTGGAGATGAGGATTTTAGCGATGATGAGCGCCTTCCTTATTGGGTTGAAATATGGCCCGCCAGCCTCGCCCTTGGCAAGTGGCTTGTGGAACAAAGCGCGCTTTTGCAAGGTGTGCCATGCCTTGATGTGGGGTGCGGTTTGGGCTTCACCAGTCTTGTGGGGGCAAGCGCAGGCGCTCGGGTTATAGGTATGGACTATGAACAAGAGGCGCTGACCTATGCCCATAAAAACGCCTTGCTCAATGAGGTTGTCCATGAGCCCCTGTGGGTTGTGGCTGATTGGCGTTACCCAGCATTCCAGGCAGGGAGTTTTCCCCTCATGTGGGCAGGGGATATCATGTATGAAAAGCGATTTATTGAGCCCGTGACAAGCTTTATTGGTCACTGTCTTCAGTCTCGGGGGCGAATGTGGATTGCCGAGCCCAACAGGGCAATTTATCAAGATTTTGTTATCCATTGCTGTGAAAATGGTCTTGTATGCACCAAACTCAAGGAAGAGCCCACAACAGCTTTTGAAGGCCACGAGGTAACGGTTAATATTTGGGAAGTGTGTAAACGCTAAGTAAACGAGCACCAATCACTAGACGGGCAGGAAGAAACTGATACAATGTTTTCACCCTTGCTTGTTGGTTGCCTAAGAAATTCCCCCCCTTGCTGACAGGCAAGGGGCTCTTGAAGGGTGAAATAAGCAATTTGCGAAAAAAGAGAAGGGAGCAGGGGTATTTACACTCTGCCGAGCATATTGTATATGCTTGTTTCTGCGGCTTGGCTTTTGCCAGCTGTTTTTTATCGCCGACTTTCTGTTTTGACAGGCTTTTCTTGTGCGGTTTTTGCCGACCTTTTACATGCTCCGGCTTCTGCCAATAAGCCCCAAAAGTACAATAAGGATACAGGTATGAGCGAAACAATCCGTTTTGGAGTCTCCCTTAATGCTGACCTCCTTGAAAAATTTGATACCCTATGCGCCTCTCAAGGATATAAAAACCGTTCTGAATCCATACGCGACCTCATTCGTAAGGCGCTTGTGCAAGAAGAGTGGCATGATGATTCTGCCATTGTGGCCGCCACGCTGACCCTTGTCTATGACCATCATAGAAGCGACCTTGCTCAAAAGATTATGGAAATTCAGCATGATGCCCATCATCTTATTATTACGACCCTGCATGTTCATCTCGACCATGATAATTGCTTGGAAGTGCTTGTTTTGCGCGGAACAACCGCTGAGGTTCGCGCTTTGGGTGAATCTCTCATAGCTACCAAGGGGATTGTGTTTGGCAATCTTTCCCTTGCCACGACAGGAAAAAATATTTGCTGATTTCTGCCTGAAATTTGGCGGTTCTACTGTTGGCAGTTTTGACTTGCGTGGGTTTATAAGGAAATCATTACATGGAAGATGTTCAAAATAATTCGCCTAAGATAGCCATTAACATCGATAAAGTCGGTATCAATAAATTTTCTTTGCCTATACAGGTTCAGGGCAAAGACGGTACTGTTCAACAAACTGTCGCCGAAGCGGCTTTAAGTGTGGACCTTTCCAAAGATTTTAAGGGAACCCACATGAGTCGACTGGTGGATTGCCTTATAGGCCTTCGCTCTCCTTTATCCTTGCCAGTTTTGGAAGAATGCCTGTTCACGGTAAAAGAGCGCCTTGAGGCTCAATATGCCCATATTGACTTGGCTTTTCCCTATTTTATTGAACAGCGCGCTCCCGTCACCGGAGAAAAAGCCCTCCACAGCTACAGATGTTGTTTTGGGGCGGAATTGCATGAAAAGGGTGTGCGGCATACCCTTGATATTACAGTGCCCGTTATGACGGTGTGCCCTTGTTCCAAGGCCATAAGCGATGGCGGTGCCCATAGTCAGCGCGCAGACATTCGCGCTTCCATGGAAATGCTTTCACCTTATGCCCTTGAAGATATCGTCACCGTTCTCGAAAAATGCGGCTCTTCTCCAACCTATCCATTACTCAAACGCGAAGATGAAAAATTTGTGACCGAGTCTTCCTTTGCCAATCCCTGTTTTGTAGAGGACGCCGTGCGCCGTTCTGCCGATGCCTTGGAAAAAATATCCTATGTGGGGCAGTTTTGGGTCGAAGTGGAGAGCTACGAATCTATCCACGGACATAACGCCTTTGCTCGCATAGACCGAGTGGCTCGCTAATGCCCAAAGTTTTTAATGACCAAGCGGTTGCCTTGCATGGTTTGCATCTTGTCTTGTTCGAACCGGAAATTCCCCCCAATACAGGGAATATCGCTCGTCTTTGCGCCGCTACCACCACTGAGTTGCATCTTATTGAGCCTTTGGGGTTTAGTCTTGATGATAAACACTTGAAACGGGCGGGTCTGGATTATTGGCCTTACGTTAAAGTGGTTGTCTGGCCCGATTTCATGGCTTATCGCCAAGGGGCAGGAGCTGGCAAGCGTCTCGTGGCAACGAGTAGCCGTCAAGGTGAATTGCTCCATTCCTTTGCTTTTAGCCCTTGCGATGCTCTTTTGTTGGGCCCTGAGACGCGTGGTTTACCTTCGGAAGTCGTTGCTGCGGTCGATGCTTGCGTTCGCATTCCCATATGGGGCGAAGTAAGAAGCCTTAATCTATCGACGGCGGCTGGTATTTTGTTATACCAAGCCCTCGATTCTTCAGGCATTTGCCAAACTTTGGCTACCTCATAACTTATGGCAAAGTCATGATTCCTTTGGTTGAGGTGCTTTCTGATTTGTTCTTGCCATGAACTGCTCCACGTAGATGTTTAACGAGATTCACCTCTAAGGGACTTATCTTTAAGGTAATGTTTTGTGGTAGATGTTTTATCTCTAGACCCATTATTTGGTGGAAAGATTCGTAAGGCAAGTGTTGGTTGGTGAAGTCGGGGCAAGTACAATCTTAAGTGTGCGCACGAGATATGTCTGAGAGATGAGTGGCCTGAGAAATAAGAGGCCAGAGAAAAACGCTGATTATTGCTGAAGCTATGCAAAAGGCCTTGGGGGTTCCAAGGCCTTCTTTTATTTTTTAAAGAGCTTTCGTTTAATGGTATGGACCACTCCCCCGATAACCCCATATTTGAGCAAATCCGTGGCGTGTTGGCGGTGTCTTGGGTTGAGTAGATAATGTTTGACAAAAGCCATACTGTTCGACTGGTACGCCTTCGACATGCGTTCGAACATATCGCCAGCAAAAGGCGATTTGGCGTAATATTTCCAAAACAAAAGGTGCGCGGGGTAAAACATATCGTAAGGCTCGGCAATAAAATGAAATATGGTGTTTTCAAGCTCATCAAGGCTCATATGTAAAGCGCCGTGCCAGAGGTTAAAGCGCGGGTCAAGGATAAGAATATTATGAGGAGCCTCGCAGCCAACGCTGTTGATAATATCCATATCCGGATGGGGGAGAGGTACATCAGCCTTAACAGCCGCAAGGGTTTTTTCAACAAACAGATTTCGGCCTGCGGAAATTTTGCGAAGCTTTTTAACATTTATCAATAAAACTCCGCTATTGATGTAGGAATCTGATTGCAGTTGAAGGTACTCAACAGTTTTCTGGTATTTCTTACGGACTTTGCCGTTCTTCCAATAGCATATGGGATCTAAGGTAGAGGCGAAGAGGTAATCTTCAATGCTTATGTCATGTAAATCACGGATATCTCGGTTGACCACGACATCGCAGTCTAAATAAATAGCCTTGTCTGCGGCAATAAACTCATGCAGGTAATAGCGATATGTGGCGCCAAGGTTGAATTTTTGCGATACAACCTCAGCTGTGTGGGCATCAAGGGCGGGAACATGGTGGAATTTGATAAGGTGTCCGTATTTATCACATAGATTGTGAAGGTCGGCTTGGCCGTGAGTGATAGTCTCGTCGTGGAGCACATGAACACAAAGCTTTGCCTTGGTGTTTTCAAAGATGGAGAGAAGGGTGATGTAGGCGTTTTGATAGTAAGAACCGCTTTCGTCTCTAAAACAGACGACGCAATGAATAGGCATAAAGTATCCTTTTGGGGTAGGGCTTAAGGGGGTTGGTAAGCATCGAAAGAGCTGTTCTTGCTAGGGCCTTTTACTACCAAGGCATGAGAGAAACCAACACATAAATCCTACAAGGGGATGATAATTCGTCCCTTTGGTTATCAGCCTCAGTTTATCGCAGACAGTCATAAACTGCAAACTTTATGACAGCACTCAGCACAAGAATCCAGTAGAAAAACACTTTTATTAGAACGTATTAGGCTAGGCGGGGTGAGGCTAAGAGTTTAAGGGGTCAAGATGATGTGAAGTGAAGCAAGGTAAGAGAGCTGAAGAGCAAAGGAGTGAAGATTACAGGGGCAAGGGGATAGTTGGCGGTGATTCAAGAGGTGGCTGGCCTGAGGGGGACATAGTGAAGCTCGGCAAGTAATGAGAGTAAGAACAGATAGGCTGACCAGGCAGGCTGAACAGCGAGTAGAACTCGCTCTGGACGGGCGTTTAGATAGGAGTTGCGATAATCCTTTGGCTCGCCGACAGGGTCAGCGAATGAAGCAACGAAAGAATATAAAAAGTGAGGTTGCGGCAGGTTAGATTTGCTTGCCTCCAACCTCACTTCTCGCTCTCTACAGATGATATGCGGAGGTTATCTGATATGCCCTATGCGCTCTTCACGCAGTTGTTTGGACCATTTGGCGCAGAAGGTGGGCTTGCCCTTTTGAAGTTGTTTTAAACAGTTATCACACTGCACACATTCGGTGATGGGATCTTTTTGAGAGCCAGCGGCTTTGTGGACCCAATCATGGTCACAATAAAGAACTCGACCAAGACCAATGGCGTCAGCCTTGCCTGAGCGTAAAACATTTTCGCAAAAATCAGGTTGTTGCAAATGACCCGCGGCAATAATTTTTGTTGCCGATACTGCTTTTTTGATGCCTTCGGCTTCTCTAAGCATATATCCTTGGTCACAATGTTGCATTTCTGGCAGGGCAAAACATTCGTATGTTCCTGACATAACCGACAAATAGCAAGGGGATATTTGCGCTTCAAGTTTTTGAGCAAACTTTCCTGAATCTTCCAAAGTGAGACCGCCTTCAACCCTCTCTGTCGCCATGAACCGCCAGCCAACGGGAAAACTGCCAACACTGTCGCGCACTTTTTGAGCCACAAGGAGTGGAAAGCGCATACGGTTTTCAATACTTCCGCCGTATTCGTCTTCTCGGATATTGGTTCGTGGTGAAATAAACGAGGCGAGTAGATAGCCAGTTCCTCCATGAATTTCAACACCATCAAACCCTGCTTCCTTTACGGTTTTTGCTGAAGAGGCAAAAGCATCGCTGACCATTTGGATGTCATCAAAAGACATGGCTTTGGGCATGAATTGGGGGTCGCCAAAAGGAGCGACGGGGGAAGGGGCTAGACAGTCTTTTGTATAGCTAAAGCGGCCTGTGTGACAAATTTGTAAGATGGCGGCCGCGCCTTCAGCGTGAATGGTATCGGCGAGTTGACGAAGTCCCGGAAGACTCTTTTCGCCGTAGGCCGCAATGGAGGCGCCGCCTTGAAACTGCGGGGCGATGGCGGAGGCTTCTACTACCACCAGACCAACACCACTGGCGGCTATGCGTTTGTAATGGTTAAGCAGCTGTTCGCTAATGCTTCCGTCTTCATTGGCATAACGGGTGAAAAAGGGGAGTGAAACGATTTTGTTTTTTACTTCAATGGGACCAAAAGAGGTGGGGTTAAACATATGCATGATTGACTCCTGCGCAAGGGGAACCGCGCTTTTGTTTATTATTTGTGAGGGCTTTTATATGTTTAGCCTTGAAGAGTGAGGCGAGGCAAGGGATTTACGGGGAGTTTTAAGGTGACTTAAGGGGAAAAAGTACGGGTGGGTAAGAGAACCCGGGGAAACGTACTCTTTGCCCTTGCGGATTGGTATTTTCTTGGTAGCGTTTGAGCGTATTGAATCAAGAGAAATTTCCAAGAGAAATCATCAGGTGAAATCACCAGAGACCTTATACGTCACCACCATAAAGGGTATGGCAAAGGAAAGACGGCAGGTTCGTACAGTATCCTTAGTTGGTGGTCTTATGATTAAGGAGTGTACCATTGAAAACACTGCGTGAGTAGTGGAGTTTTCGACGTTTTTAGTGAACGAGGGATGAATTTCAGGTCATTATTCTCGTTTCGTGCGTCATATCGTCTCATTATTATGCTGATGTATTTGGTTTTGTTTGCATCGTATAGGGGTACTGAGGAAGGTGGAGAGGCGATGTGTCGTATATAAACATCCCTCGGGTAGGTGTAGTTTTTATGATTGAGTGGCACCCATTCCATTGTAGCGCTGATATTCATTGACGACGCAGTGTCCTTTAAATATATTTTTGTGAGTGCCTTTGTGTTTTTCTACTTTTTAACAACGGAGATGAACTATGAGACGTTTATTTTTTGCCCTTATTCTCTCTTGTTTTATGACGGCGTCGGCTTTTGCCGCCACAGACGTATCAAAACTTCAACTGGCAGGCGATATTACCGCCGCTCAAGCTCAAAAGGTTATTGAGGCCGCCTTGAAAACTGCTGTTGTCCAAGGGGTGCCCATGAACATTGCGATTGTTGACGCTGGTGGCAATTTAAAAGCATTTCATCGTATGGACGGCGCCTTTCTTGGGAGTATTGATATTTCCATAGGCAAAGCCCGCACAGCCCGTTATTTCAATATGTCCACCTATGATTTTGGGGCGGCTTCTCAGCCAGGCCAAGAACTTTACGGTATTGAAGTGACCAATGGTAATTTGGTTATTTTTGGCGGAGGCGAACTTTTGAAAGATGCCAACGGTGTTATTGTTGGAGCCATCGGGGTGAGCGGCGGTAGCGTTGCGGAGGATATGAATGTTGCCAAAGCTGGTGTCGCCGGATTCTAATAGAATCGACTTTGCAGTAAAACGCGCACTCTTGCCAGCCACACCATAAAGGCCTAAGTTACAAGATATTCGGTATTTCTTTGTCGCTTAGCCTGTGGGCATAAGGCATGCAGGTTTTTACAAACCACAAGGAGATTGTCTGTTCTTTCTTTGAAAGGGCGGACAATCCTTTATTCTAAGGATTCGCTTACGCTTCTTTATGAGTAAGGAAGCGACTTTGTGTGTTTCAATACTGTTTATATTGATTGAAATAAAGGTGATGATGCAGAGAGTCTGTCGTCATGGACTTGGGGCATTGGGGAATGATTTCTTTTTTGGCTTGTTCTGCTTTTAAGAGCAACCGCAAATTATCACGTGTGAGAAAAGGTATGAACGAACTAACAAAACTTATTAGAAGCGACATGAAGCCCGCCTTGGGCGTGACTGAACCAGGTGCCATTGCCTTCGCCGTTGCCAAGGCTCGCTCCTATACCCGAGGGGAAGTGACGAAAGTTCGCCTTGTGCTTAATAGCGGCATGTATAAAAACGCCTTTAGCTGTGGAATTCCCAATAGTGAGGCTGTAGGGAATGTTTTTTCAGCGGCTTTGGGGGCGGTGGCGGGAGATAGTCAAAAAGAGCTTATGGTTCTTGAGGATATTACTGAAAAAGACAACGTCATGGCTCAGCAAATGATTGACGCAGGCAAGATAGAAGTTGTTTTGGGCGAGGTGACACCTGTTATTTTCATAGAAGCCACTGTTACAACAACCCTTGATACCTGCGTTGTGACCATTCAAAACAGGCATACCAATATTACACGTATTGTGAAAAATGATGAGGTTGTTTTTGAAGCGCCTGTGGCGAAGAGCGAAAAAAACGCTCAAGATGGCGCTGTCATTCACCACTATAGCCTAAAGGATTTACATGCTTACGCTTCCACTGTGCCTTTGGAAGAAATTCTTTTTATCAATGACGCTTTTATAATGAATAAAGCGCTGTTTAATGAGGCTTTGGAAAATTCACGCACCACCTTTACCAAGCAGTTGTTGAAGGGTAACCAAGGAAAAATTATTTCGGATAACGCCGTGGGCACCGCGCAGCTCTTGTGTAACGCCACTATCGAAGCGCGCGTTATCGGGTTGAGCAAACCCGCCATGAGTATCACCGGCTCTGGCGCCCATGGCATTATCGCGACTATGCCCCTTTATGCCGTTGCTCAAGTCAAAGGGTACAGCGAAGAAATACTGTTGCGCGCCACGGCTCTGAGCTATTTGATTACCATGTATATTAAGGAGCATTCCGGCGCGTTATCGGCCTTGTGCGGGTGCGCCGTTGCCGCGGGAACGGGCATGGCTTGCGGTTTGGCCTATATGCAAGGAGCTTCGGTAAAGGAGCTGACCCTTACCATTCAAAACATGGCGAGCAGTATTACAGGCATGATTTGCGATGGGGGCAACCAAGGGTGCACCATGAAAGGCGTTGTGGGCGTAGATGCGGCTTTTAGGGCAGTGCAGTTCGCCTTGAACGGGGTGGCCGTTGATACCGTACATGGCATTAATGGGCCGACGGCTGAAGAAACCATGCGTAATATCGGCCTTGTCGCTTCGCCCGGCATGGTGCAGACAGAAAAAACCATTGTCGAGATTTTTGAACAAAAACTAGGAAAGGTGTAATAGCCCATAAAAGGGCAACTGGTGCCGCTACCGAAATTTTGAACGTAATGACTTTCCTCTAGTCGAGTGAACTTTTGCGTTTATGATTGCGCTGTAAATCGACAAAGGCGCAATCAGTAGCAATCCTTAGCCAGCAATACACTTCGAAAGGAGCAGGGTGTGGATATCCGCACTGTGCTCCTTTCCATTTTGTATGATGGGAAAGCGTGATGAGGATTCAAAGCGTTTCAGATTTTTCTTGCCGACATTTTGGTTTAGTTATATAAACACAGGTATGAATACCTCGGTCAAAAAAACTCTTATGCGCGCCTCCTCGATGTCACTCAATCAGCAAGGACGGCCTCTTTTACTTTGCCCTGTGACGGCTGGTTGGCCTTCGCCTGCCGATGATTACATCGATGAAACACTTAATCTTCATCAGTATGCTGTTACAAATGAATTGGCGACTTTTTTTCTTTATGCCAGTGGAGAGTCAATGATAGGGGCTGGAATATTTGACGGAGACCTTCTTGTCGTTGACCGTTCAATCGAACCTTTGTCCGGCTCTGTGGTTATCGCTAACCTTGAAGGCGAAATGACAGTGAAGCGCTATGTTGTCAAAAACAAACGATATTTTTTATGCCCAGAAAATAGGCAGTACGCGCCCATAGAAATTACGGGCCGTGATGATGTAACTCTATGGGGAGTGGTTACTTATGTCCTCCACAAGCTCAGCCCCCAGGCAACTTTGGGCTCTCGTTGATTGTAATAGCTTTTACTGTTCTTGCGAACGCCTTTTTAGGCCTGACTTAGCCCATAAGCCAGTTGTTGTTTTATCGAACAACGATGGCTGTCTTATTGCCCTCACGCCAGAGGCCAAGGCCCTTGGATTTACAATGGGTGAGGTGTATTTTGAGGTTGCTCACAAGTTGCGTAAAGAGAATGTCGCGGTATTTTCCAGTAACTATACCCTTTATGGTGATATTTCACGACGTGTTATGGGCATCATGGGATCCGTTGTCGAATCAATACAACAATACTCCATTGACGAGGCCTTTATTCCCTTAACAGGGAGCATGGCGCTCGCGCCGGAAGAGGTTGGTTGGGAAATCCATAATCGTATTTGGCAATGGGTTGGCATGCCAGTTCGTGTTGGTATTGGCCCAACGCGTACTTTGGCCAAGCTTGCTAACCATTGGGCGAAAAAGAAGGGCAGGGTTTTTATGGTACGGGCGGGGAGCTTGGAGCTAGACAGACTCTTGGCGCAAACTCCCGTTGTTAATATCTGGGGCATTGGCAGAAGATTGAGTAAAAAACTCGCTCTATTAGGTATTGTTAACGCTTTGCAGTTGAAAAACATGGATTTAGAGCAGGCCCTGCGCGTTTTGACAGTGACAGGCCAACGAACGGTTTATGAACTCCGCGGTCTTTCTTGCATTACAGAAGATACGGTCCCGCTGGTTCGTAAAACTTTAATTAGCAGTCGTTCCTTTGGGCGAAGCGTTACACGATACGAGGATATCGCGGAAGCTTTGACAATGCACGCCAGTATCGCCGGAGAGCGCTTGCGGCACGAAAAAATGCTCGCGTCATGTATTCGTGTTTGGTGCGAGACCTCACGGCATGGCGAAGAACCTTATCGTACCTTATCTGCAAGCGGGTACTTGCCTTTTCCCACCAACAATACAATGGATATCGCCAAAGCGGCGCGCGACGCCCTAGGATGTTGTTACCAAAAAGGATTTGGGTTCATGAAAGGGGGGATCATGCTGTATGACCTAGTAGAAGAGGACAAAAGACAGCTTTCGTTGTTTGAAACGTTATTACCTGAAAATGGTGAAAAAAACCGTAAAATCATGCAGGCTCTTGATGGCATAAACAAACGATATGGTCGAGATACCTTACGTTTAGCGAGCCAAGGCAAGGAAAACGCCAGATGGCGCATGCGTAGAGAAAAGATGTCGCCTTACTATACAACGAAGTTTAGCGACTTGCCCGTGGCGAGGGCGTAAGGACAGGTTCTCAAGATGCACTGGTGTTTTTATGCTTATGATGGGGCTCATCGGGGTGAGACAAGAGCGCACGACAGACCAGTAAGAACATTCGTAATAGGCATGAATGCCAAACTCGGAAGCTAATTTTTCTTGCGGGCGAAGGCAGAATCAAGCAAAAACGGCCCATAAGCACAAGGGAAAAAGAAAACGTGTCTTTTGGGTGGAGCTTCGCACCTCAAAGGGGACAGTCGTCATGTCCTTGTTTTACGCTTATGACGAACTACTTAATCTCATGCTGATAAAGAAAGGAAATAACGGCTGCTCTGAAAAATGCAAGCCAAGCTGATAACAGAAAAAGCCTCAATATTAAGACTAGGTAGTCAGAGGGTAGCAGAATGTAAAATAGGCTATAAGCGATTCGCTGATAGCCTATTGATTTTTGTGGCGCGCCAGGGAGGGATCGAACCCCCGACCTACTGCTTAGAAGGCAGTTGCTCTATCCAACTGAGCTACTGGCGCTTGTGCAATGTGAGTTTATACTCGTTGCGCTGTCTTCTTTATAATATTCTTGCCAGAGCGTCAACAGATTTAACCTGGGGGGAGCATAGGCTCGTGGTGAGTTTGGAGGTATTTTCAAGGGAAAATGACCTCTTCAATGATAGCGTCTTTTGGGGGGAGGCATTGGCCTCAGAGGGCAGGGTCTTTGGTATTGCCCTTAAAAATCAAAAAGAGGAGTATTTACTTAAGACCCTTGTTTCTTCCTTTATGGGCTAACCAAAAATTTAAAATTTCCATTTTTTATCCTGCCTTCTTTACTCCCACAGCAATATGAAGTAATAGTTCCAATAGAGCCTAGATTCTTTGAGCATGCATCAAGTTCCTCGGTTGATTATGCCCGAGAACGAACGCGTTGCTTACCCGTATATGCAAGAGCTGACGAGTAGCGATACATATGAGCCCATAGACGCTATAACTCGGTGGAATATAGACCTCGCAAGCATTGGGGCCTTGGGATTGTGCCACACGGAAACCGTAGTTTTATGAAAACTGGGCTTCATAGTGTTGCAGTTTGTATGAAAACTCAAGGGTGTTCTTGACGGCGAGTTTTATTGAGCTTTTTTGTAAGCGTTTATATCTATTTATTGTTCCGCCTTGTTGTGGCTGTTTGGTCTAGGTGCTTCTTTTGCCTCATGGTATTTTGGCTGTGAGTATTTTTTGACAATTTCTTGGCTTCACGCAGAAAAACGCATTCCTTAAAAAAGGGGCGAGCCAATGTATTTCCCAGTCTCAGATATTACCGTCAACCCGCTTTTCCCTCCTTTCGTTGCTTTTCTCGTCTCTTTTTTTGGATCCATGGGGGGTATTTCAGGTGCCTTCCTTCTCTTACCTTACCAGATATCTGTTTTGGGTATCACTACGCCCAGCGTTAGCGGAACGAACCATTTCTTTAACGTCATTGCGACGCCCTCGGGTTTTTATCGCTATTATAAAGAGCAGCGGTTTGTTTGGCCGCTAACTTGTTTCATCATAGCAGGCACATTGCCCGGCTTGCTTATTGGTACTTTTTTACGATTGACCGTATTCTTAGAGCTTTCGCGATTTAAGTTTTTTGTTGGTTTGGTGCTTGTCTATATTGGCGTCAGACTTTTTTTGAGCCTGAGAGCCAAGAAGAGGAAGAAGGCGTTTTCTTCAGGGGCAAAAGAGAACAAAAAAACAGTCACTATCCTTTCTTGGAACCGTTCTGGTTTCCGCTGTGAGTATGACGGTGAAGAATATACCTGTGACAGTAAAAAATTGATTGTTTTGAGCGGTATCATAGGTATCATTGGGGGTGTTTATGGCATTGGGGGCGGGGCCATTATAGCGCCGTTTCTCATCGCTATGTTCAGGTTGCCAGTTCATATTATTGGCGGTTCAACTTTGTTCGCCACCTTAGTTACATCCGTATGGGGCTGTTTGTTGTTCTATATCCTCGCTCCTCTCTATCCTTCTTTGCAAGTCTCGCCCGATTGGAAACTTGGTTTTTTACTCGGGCTTGGAGGTATTCTTGGGATATATTGCGGCGCGCGCTGTCAAAAGTACATTCCAGGACGGATAATCGAAATTGGCCTTGCTGTTGTTACCATAGGGACAGGTCTTCGGTATCTGTTTGGATAGAGTGGAGGTCTCGTGTTTTTGCTCACTTCCCCTTGCAATATTGATTCGAGGAAAGAGCCTGTTACTCTGTTTTTTACTACGTTCGCCTTTTTATTTTTAGCCTTTTAAACACTTGTAAGCTCTGCTTAAATAGCATTTTTATAAAAAAAGCCACTCGGTAAACGGGTGGCTTTTTGGGCCTTTCTCTAAGGAATGAGGACAGGGGATAAGGATAGGAACCTTGGGCACGGCCACTCAGAAGCGACAGGTCCAAGAAGTAGGCTCGTAGGCAAAGAAAGAGAGGTGAAAAGAAAGAGGCAGGATAATCTTCGTGGGGCGGACAACAACTGAGTTACCCAAAGAAGGTTAGTTGCCTCCTTCCTTTGTTCTCTTTGCTTCCTTTGCCCCCTGTTTTTCCCCTATCACACTACTCACCTCGTGATGCTGAAGCTCAAGGGGTAAGCAACGCATAAAATTTTCATAATCAGGTGCGTCTTCCCACACCTCAGCCTTGCTATGGATTTCAAGATAATGTTTCGCGAGGAGCAGCTGGGATTCTTTGTCAGGCGCAAGACCTTCGATTTTAGCCAAGAGAATTAAGTGTAAAATAACACCTATATGACGGCTTTGGGGGTAGCCAAGGGAGATGAGGTCGGAGCCTGTTATGTCAACGCTAACATCGCGTAGTTTGCTGATATAGAAGGATATTTCCTTGCTGGTTTCTTCCTCTTCCTGATATCTGGCCATGAGGTAAAGCAAACCTTCAAGTTCTACATGAACAAGACAGCAATACAGGGAACGAGCGCCTGCTTCTCCTTGTTTGTGGCGTTGAGCGAGGCACATATCGGCATGGTTGACTATTTTGCGGATACGCAAAAAATTTCTGACAACCCTGTCGGCGATATTAAGTCGCTTGAGCACAAATGAAATTTCATCATGCTTTAAGTTGTTGCAAAGAATAAGCATATAGGAAACCCAGACAGTGGGCTGAGGCGACTTATAGGACAGGCGGTACCACGAAAGGGTGTCTTCAAGGCTCTGGAGCAGTTGAATTTTCGTTGGCGTGAGGGCAAGTTTGGGATGAATTATATCCCATATTCCCCAGCCTTCAAGTCTTTCTATACAGGCTTCGGAGTTCCTTTCGTTAAAAATATGCTCAATTTCATTAAAAAGGCGTGTTCCGGAAAGTCTTCCGAAAAACTCGAGCTTGAGGGAGTTTTTAATGAGCCGTTCCGTGGGAGGGTTAATTTTAAAGCCATAGCGCTGTTCAAAACGGGCGGCTCGGATTATGCGCGTGGGATCTTCAACCATGCTCAGGGAGTGCAAAATAGAAATAATTTTTTGTTTAATATCGCGCTGTCCGCCAAAGGGGTCGATGAGCTGACCAAAGGAGTCTTGGTTTAAATGGATAGCCATGGCGTTAATGGTGAAATCGCGGCGGTATAAATCCATATAGATGGAGGAGATTTCAACGGAAGGCAGAGCGCCCGGGGAGTCATAATACTCCATTCGCGCAGAGGTGATATCAATATGGCATTCTTCGCCTTCAGAGTTTGTATAATAGATGGTGGCTGTTTTAAAACGGTCGTGATAGCGAGCGCGTCCCTTGAGATGTTCGGCGAAAGTTTCTACAAAGTACTGGGTGTTACCCTCAACGCACAGGTCAATATCAAGGTTATGTTCGTTTAAAAGCAGGTCCCGCACAAAACCGCCCACGGTGTAAACATGGCATTGGCAGTCGTCGCCTATTATGCCCGCGTCGCGTAAAAGCTCGAGGCTGTCCATGGGGAGATTGCTTTGCAGGATGGGAAGGACGTTCCGAAAGTTTTGTTTCTCGTTATGTTCTTTTTCAGGGATGCGTAAACTCTCGTTGACCATTATCCTGAGGATATCCGTGCGTGTGAGCACGCCGCAAACCGCTTCATTTTCGATGATGGGAATGAGGCGTTGATTTTGAGCAAGGATTATGTCCACGGCAACAGCAAGTTCCGATTCAGGAGTAAGGGTTTGAAAGCTCCGTTGCATGTATTCTTTGGCTTCTTCTTTACCAAGCTTATGCGCAATGGCGCGGCTGGCAGTATGCAGGTCGAGGATGCCGATGCACTTTTGGTTTTCAGGGTTGATAATGGGGGCCGCTTTAAGGCCAAAGCGGTTCATAATTTTTTCTGCTTCTTCAATGGGCATGTCGCTATTTAGGGTTATGGCGGGTGATGTCATATAGATAGCCACGGTGGCTTGCGACTTCACGGCGGTGCTTAAAATGGCGATGAGCTGTGATTTGGCGTGGGCGATGGTGGTGTCTTTAAAGTTTGCCGCCGCCGCAGAAGCATGACCGCCACCGCCAAGAAGCTGGCATACCTTCCCCACATCTACCTCGTCCGTGGCGCTTCGCGCGATAAGGTGGACTTTGTTTTCCATGGAAGCCAAAACAAAAAGCACTCGTATTTCTTTTTCCAGTTCCATCATACGGGTGACAATGGAGCTAAAATCGTCGATATACCCGTCGTCAATGATGATTTCCGCTATGGTTACAGGCACATTATTAATAATATGCGTTCGCTGGGAGCCGAGAAGGGTATTGAGATAGTGAACCTCGTTAATGGTCAAATCATTTTTCACCAACTCGGTAACAAGTTCAAAATCGATATCGAATCGAGCGATATACGAAGCAGCTAAAAAATCATGTTCAGTGGTGGAAGAGAAGGTGAACGCGCCTGTGTCTTCATAAATACCCAGGGCAAAAAGGGTGGCTTCGTGCGAAGAAAGGGGGATATCGCGCTCTTGTAAAAGAGAGATGATGATGGAAGTTGTGGAACCCCACATTTTCACGGTTTGCGTTGTGGCGGGGATATCGTCGCTTGAGTCTGGATGGTGGTCGTAGAGGTGAACGGTCAGGTCTGGGTTATCCAGCACTTCTGCCACATGCTCAATGCGTCCTTTGCGACGTGTATCTGTGACAACCAGAGTTGTCACCTGTGATAAGTCACATTCTTTGGGTGGGATAATATTAAAATTCGAATAAAGATTTTTAAGGTAAGGGTGGGAGTTTGTTTTAACAACCATTGTGGGCCCCACAAGGGTGGCGCCGGGATAGAGTTTTTGGGCGGCGACCATACTGGTGATGGCGTCAAAGTCGGCGTGAGAGTGGCTGGTGATAATGGTATGGGGCGTATGTTTCGTCATGATATTATTCGTTTGTTTGGGCGCGGGGGTGGTGAAGGGCGTGGGTCGAAAGCAATTGCTCGGCCTGAATATGGGTGTAGATTTCAGTGGCGGCGATGTCCGAATGGCCCAAAAGCATTTGAACCGAACGCAAATCAGCTCCGCCCTCTAAAAGATGGGTCGCGAAACAGTGGCGAAAGGTGTGGGGTGAAATAGGGATGGCGATGTCGGCCTGGAGGGCGTATTTTTGCACCATTTTCCAAATGGCCACACGAGAAAGACCCTTGCCAGACCTATTAAGAAATAAAACCTTATCACGAGGGTTAAACAAAGGACGCCAGTGCTCCATATAGTCAAGCAGTAGAGCGGAGGCTTCGGCATGGATGGGCACATAGCGCTCTTTTGAGCCCTTGCCGAATATTTTAAGGAGGTTGGCCTGACTATCAAAATTGAGAGGAGCGAGGTCACATAACTCAGAAACCCGTAATCCCGCGGCGTACATAAGGTGCATCATGGTGTAATCGCGAAAGCCAAGTTTGCTTCTTTTGTCTGGCGCGCTAAGCAGAGCCTGCATTTCAGTCCGCGTGAGCATCGCCGGGAGATCTCTGCTTGTTTTGGGATTTTCTAAAAAACGGGCAGGGTCGGATTGGAGATATTTTTCTTCAATGGCGAAAGAAAAAAAACCGCGCAGAGCGGAAAGATGGCGAGCAAGGCTTCTGCCACTTAAACCGTGTTTTCGAATATCGACTATATAGAGAAAAATGCCGGTTTCATCGATGTCCCTGAGGTCGATTTTTTTTTCGTCCAAAAAATCTATAAAGCGGGTGAGGTCGGCGGAGTATGCCGACAAAGTATTTTCCGCAAGACCTTTTTCAATGAGCAGGGTCTGCAAATAGCTGTCGAAAAGGGAGGTAATGTCCATTACTCAACAATAGGAAGTTTTATCTGTTTATTCAAGCGGTTTGTTTTAAAGACGGAAATTGACAGGGCGAAGACACAAGGGTAAAAGAAGTCTATGGATTTAACCATTTCGCAAGCCTTCACCCCCGCCTATATCAGCCTTGGTTCTAATCAGGGCGACTCTCAGGCTGTCCTTCAAAGCGCCATTGAGCGTTTTGCATTGGACGGGCAGGGGGACGGGCTTTTTTGCCTTGGCCCTTACTCATCGCTTTATACTACAGAGCCGCAACTTTACGCGGACCAGCCCTACTTTATCAATCAAGTTGCGCGCCTTGACTGTATGGGGCATTGTTCGGCCTATGATTTGCTTGCTTATTTGCAAGAGCTTGAGCTGGAACTTGGCCGGGTAAGAACACAAGAGCGCTATGGGCCACGGGTCATTGACCTTGATATCTTACTGTTCGGTCAAGAACTGGTGCGCAGCGCTACCTTGACCATCCCCCATGAGCGTATGTATGAAAGAGCCTTTGTATTAGTGCCACTGGCAGAAATAGCGCCGGAACTTGTTTTGCCCAATAAACAGACTATTCAGCAAGCATTAGCGGCTGTTTCCCACACGGTTGTTGACAACCTTATTTTACAACCCCCATCCGAGCCCCTGTAGAGTGAAGGAGAGAGCATGTATAAGTTTTTACTCATTGGCCTAGCCTTGGTCGTTCTGTATAAGTTGATTACCAACGATCGTGGAAAAAAGGCACAAGACGAATCAAAGGTTCGTGAGAAAAAAATTGCCAAGGGCGAACTCATTAAAGATCCAGCCTGCGGTACCTATGTTGACCCGGACAACGCTATTTCTGTTCGTGATGGTGATAAACGCTATTGCTTTTGCAGCTATGATTGCCGTGATAAGTTCTTAAAAGACCTTGAAGAGTCAGGCAGGGCCATCCAAAGACGTGAAGAAGAGGAAGAATAGCCTCGGTTATTCTTAAGAAAAACTTGTTTTGCGCCTACGCTGTGTTGTTTTGAAAACAGACCACCTGCCTTTCTTTGCGAGTGTAAACTGCCTAGAAATAGCTGCAGTCCTTTTTGAAACGGCCTTGTGACAGGTTTGTAATAGGCTTAAGACAGCCTTGAAACGAGCGTAAAACCAAACTTAGGCATCTTTTAAGCAACTGGACGCCTTTCTTACATGGCGGTTTTATGTAAACAGGCGTGAAGACTCAATAAAGATTACTTGAAACTCAATGGGAGCATGGTTGACCCTCTCCTTACCTATGGGCTCTTGCTTCATAGGTTTTAGACGGCACGATTCTTTTCCAGTGGTTTCAAAAGCGCCACAAGAAAGCCTAGGAGATTCTAGGGGCATCCAAGGACGCTGTTTCTGTATGGTAAGGTAAGAAGGCTTAGGTATGGATACGTTTACGGCAATATATGAAAAAATAGCCTCGCATCTTATTGAGGATTCTTTACGGGCCAGTGCCTATGAGGGGGTATCCCTTGAGGTAAAGGGGAAACTTAAAGATTCCATTGCGCGTCTTTATGGCTATTGGGGACACGGCCCTTTAAGCGAAGAACGGATTCGACGTTACCCCGGCTTTTCCGTTCATGAAAGCACTTCGCCAGCATCTTGCGCCCTTATTTGTTGTTGCGCCAAATCTTTTCATGGCGAAGGGCTCATTCCAGCGCTTTTGCCTGCCCTTATGGCGGGTGTAGATCACGTTATTCCATGGTTTATTGTAGATTCAGACTCCCCTGTGTCCGATGAGCTCCTTATGGCCCTTGAACTTTTGGGGATTGAGTCCGCCTTTGCTTCTTCCCTTGAGGAATTTACCACATCCTTACAGTCGTCTATCCCTCTATCGAGCGACGACCGTCTTGTTTTTCTGGGCGATTGCTTTAAGAGCGACACCTTGGTTGCATCGCTTCTTATGGAGCAAGGAGTTCGCATCGTGTGCTTTCCTCAGAGTAAGCCTGTATATTCTCCGCTGGTACCTCATTGGTATTGTAATACTTCCATTGTATTCCAGTCTTAATCCTTTACCATCCGAAGGAGTTGGTTGTGGATCCGTCTTTAACTCGCAATATAGGTATCATCGCGCACATTGATGCAGGGAAAACGACCTTTACCGAGCGAGCTCTTTTTTATTCCGATACCATATCTCGAATGGGGGAAGTGCATGAGGGCTCGGCTACCATGGACTTTTTACCCGATGAGCAAGAACGGGGCATTACCATCGCCGCCGCCTGTTCCCACTGTGTTTGGAACGGGCATGAAATCAATATCATCGATACGCCGGGGCACGTTGATTTTACCATGGAAGTGGAGCGCAGTTTGCGTGTGCTTGACGGTGCCATAGGAATATTTTGCGCCGTCTCGGGAGTAGAGCCCCAATCGGAACATATATGGCGACAATCAGAGCGGTATAAAATCCCCAAAATGGCTGTTGTTAATAAAATGGACAAGCCGGGCGCCGACTTTATCAATGTGCTTATTGAACTTGAGGAAAAACTGGGCGTCCGCCCCTTGCCCCTCACCGTCCCCTTGGGACAAGGCGAAATGTTTAGCGGCGTCATTGATATTGTGAATAAGCAAACTGTTGTTTTTGATAAAAACGCCCACGGTAAAGTTGTAACCCGCACAGGCTGGAGCGAAGAAGTCGCTTTCCTCGCGGCCCCTTATTATGACGACCTCATCAACTATATTACCGAAGATAACGACGAGCTTCTTTCGCAGTGTCTTGCGGGAAAACAGTTGAGCGCTGAGCAAATAATTAAGGCTATCCGGACAGGAACGCAAGCGGGGCATTTTACACCGGTGTTTGCCGCAGCCGCCTTCAGAAATATCGGTATTCAACCCGTATTAGACGGCATTTGCTCCTATATGCCGTCCCCCATAGAGCGCTATGCTTTTCTTAAAAAAGAACATACCGCCAACGCCGCCATTGCTCCTTACGCGCCCTCGCCAAAAGAACCATTCTGTGCCTTTGTGTTTAAAACCAGTCGAGACAAAAAGGGAAAAGTGATCTTTTTACGCGTCTATTCTGGTAAAGTGCAACAAGGCGAGCAGGTCTATATTTCTCGTACCAAAGAGGTCATTGACACCCGAGCCATGGCGCAAATATATGCCTCTAGCCGAGAATTGGTGGAGCAGGCCGTGGCGGGTGATATAATCGCCCTTGAAGGAACCAATGCCTTGACAGGCGACACCCTTGTTGACCGTGAACCCTTTGTAGAGCTTGAACCAATTACGGCTTATCCTCCTGTTATTTCTCAGGTTTTCGAATCCTCAACGGAAGAAGGAGCTCTGCCCCTTGAAGAAGCCTTGCAGATTATTGTGGAGGAAGACCCGACCTTGTCGATTCACAATGAAGAAGGGCGGCTGTTGGTGTCTGGTATGGGAGAACTGCACCTTGATGTGGTACGAAAAAGATTGGTTCACCAGTTTAATATTATCCCGCGCGTAGGCTTTCCAGAGGTTATTATGCTGGAATCGCCGCAAGGTTCCGCTTCTGGTGAGTCCAGCTTTTGTCAGCGACTTGGCTCCATGGAATCATGCGGATATGTGCAACTGAGCCTTGAACCTGCCGAGGACGATTTAGAATGGGGCGAAAAACAATTACCCAAGGTAGACTTTAACCCCAAGATAAAAATTGCCAAGCATTTTAAAGAAGCGGTGCGCGACGCTTGTATGGCTGCTTGCAATGGCGGGCTTAAGGGGTATCCCGTACGGCGTATTCGTATTACTGTTCAGCAAATCAGCCGCACCGAAGAGAGCCGGGGGCAGGGCGACATGGACGAACTGCTGCGCACTGACCTGCCTGCCGTGTATAAGGCCACCCAAGCCGCCTTTGCCAACGCTTTAGAGGCAAGTGAAACCCTTGTCTTGGAGCCCTTGATGAAGATTGAAATCTCCGTTCCCAACCAGCATTTGGGGGCCGTTATCAGTCTTTTAGGTACCTGTGAGGCAAAGATTGATGATGTTTCGGATAGACATGGTCTGAAACAAGTTCTGGCTTTTGGTGCCATGAAAAGTTTGTTTTCTTTCGCCACAAGACTACGTTCTGTGACGCAAGGGAGAGGGGAAATGTCCATTCAGTTCACTTCTTTTGTGCATCATGAAACCTACTTTGGATAAGGTTATGCCCTCTTTTAAACACACTCCCACCGCATCGCCGATACCCGCCGCCAAAAAGTCTTTAGGCCAAAACTTTTTGCAGGATGTTAATATTGCCCGCAAGATTGTGGAGGCTCTTGATATTCAGCCTGGCGAGAGGGTTATTGAAATAGGCCCAGGCCCGGGAGCGCTAACCTGTCATTTACTCAAGAGCGGTCTAGGTCGCCTTGTGCTTATGGAGAAAGACCGGCACTGGGCGCGCCATCATGCCCAAAGTGTTGGAGAGAGTCCTCACGACGGAAAAACGGCGTTGTTTGACGAGCTTGTGTATGGCGGTGAAGGACTGCTTAAGGTTATTGAGGGTGATGCTTTGGCTGTTCCTTGGTCTACTTTTGACAATCCCGTGAAAATCATTGGTAACTTGCCCTATAACGTCGCCTCGCCGCTCATGTGGGATATTGTGAGTCAAAGCCGTGGATGTGAGCGGGCTGTGTTTATGATTCAAAAGGAAGTTGGCCTGCGTTTAACAGCGTCGCCAAAAAGCAAGGAATATGGGGCGTTGTCTGTTTGGATTCAGTCGTTTTGTGTTCCTCAGCTGGAATTTATTGTGCCTCCTCAGGTTTTTCATCCTAAGCCAAAGGTGCATTCAGCTGTGGTGTCCTTTAGTCCCTTGCCTCTTAATCCTGATGTTGACTATAAGGCTTTGTCTTCATTACTTAAAATATGTTTTCAGGCTCGCCGAAAACAATTGGGGAACTCTCTGAGGGCGCTTCCTAGTATAGAAGATGGGTTTAAAAAGGCTGATATTTTACCGACTCAACGACCAGAAGAGTTATCCTCAACAGACTTTCATCGGCTTGTGATGGCACTTTTTCCGAAAATCCATTGACAAACTGTTGTTATATATGATTGGATTGTAATACTGGTTTTATCAATTATGCCATAGCTTGTATTCAATGATGGCATAAACGACGTTTTTTTGCGTCATACTATCAAAGTAGAGTGATAGATTCTATTACTTGATTTGCCCAATGGTTGGGTTTTTGATGGTGTAACTTCATAACGCATTCTTTCTGTTGCAGAAAAAAAGGGAGTGTAGGGATGACCAAATCTGATTTAGTCGATCAAATTGCTAAGAAGACCGGTTCTACAAAGGCTGCCGCTGAAAAAGTTCTTCAAGGTTTTTTGGGTTCTGTTCAAGAGGCTCTCGTCAAAGACGGTAAAATTACCCTGACAGGCTTTGGAACCTTTTCCGTTGAAACACGTAAAGCCCGCACTGGTCGCAACCCCCGCACTGGTGAGCCCATGAAAATCCCTGCAACGAACGTTGTAAAATTCCGTGCTGGGAAAAACTTGAAAGAATCTGTAAAATAAGAAGGAGCACGTAATGGTTCGCTACGGTGAAACAATTCATAGTGCACTGCCACAAGATATCCCCTGGTTTTTGCCAGATCATCTGATCTTCTTTGGCGCTTTTTATGCCGTTCTTGCTGTCATTGTTATTGGTCTTGGTGTTGTTTTTGCCAAGTCAATCTGTGACACGCGCAAAAGCTCATAAAGGGCCGCGCTTAAGCCCCTTGTGCGCAAGGGGAGTTTGAAAAAGCTTTGGAACAACCGGCTTTGTAGCTGGTTGTTTCTTTTTTAGAAAATCCTTGCCAAGTCTTTTGTCTGGTGCTATTGTTTCTAGCTCAATGACAAGCTATAAAGCTAAGTCTTTAAATTTGCTTGCGGAGGAGGTGATTTCTTTGCCCGGAGTATTCTTACATGAAGACGATTTTAGTTTTGATATCGCCCTGCGTCGTTTTAAGAAGCAGGTTGAAAAAGCTGGAATTCTCTCTGAAATGAAAAAACGCCAGCACTATGAAAAGCCGAGCGTAATGCGCAAGAAAAAGAAAGCTGCCGCCCGTAAGCGCCTGATGAAAAAAATCAGAAAGCTCAACCAGTCGTAGCTTTATGTCTGCTGTTTTTATCCATTAGAAATAGCGCTCTTTTGCAAGGCCCGATTTTTTCGGGTCTTGCTTTTCCTGTTTGTTGCCTTATCTATTATCTGTTTATTGTTTTTTATTACAGATAGAAGTAGCCAACCTCTCTTCTTCACAGGAGATACCATGTCCCTCATTGAACAAATTGAAAAAGACTATATCACCGCTTATAAAGCCAAAGATATGGTCACCGTCGGTGTGTTGCGCTTTTTAAAGACCGCTTTGAAAAATTACAAAGTTGATACACTCAAAGAGCCCGATGATAATGTAGCCTTAGACATTATTAATAAGCAGTGCAAACAACGCCTTGAGTCCATTGACCAATTTAGCCGAGCGGGGAGGCCTGAGCTTGTTGGAAAAGAACAAGCGGAACTTGATGTTCTTAAAGAATATCTACCCGCGGCTCTCGATGAGTCTGAACTCGCCGCACTTATTGCTCAATATATCACTGAAGTTGAAGCCAGCTCCATGCGTGATATGGGTAAGGTCATGCAGTTACTTAACGCTTCGCACAAAGGGCAGTTTGACGGTAAAATCGCCAGCGATAAAGTAAAAGCGGCTTTAGCTGCTCTTTAAACGCTGTTCAGGGCGTTGCCGGTATGGTGATTTTCCTCTTTAAGACACTCTTTTTTTATTGATAGACCTATGAATTCTCAGGGATTTACTACATTAGATTTTTCCAAAATTTTGGAATATTTAGCCAGCTTTGCTGTTTCTGAGGCAGGGCAGGTGGCTTGCGCTCAAGTATTGCCTTTGCGCAATCTTGAACAAATTCGCGAGCGCCAGGCTTTTCACGAGCAAGGACAACTCTTGCTCATGAGTCGGGACTATATCTTATCTCCTTTTCCTCCCCTCGATGATTTTTTGGTTTTTGTAGAATCGAGTTCGGCTTCGCCAGACCTTGATGCCCTCTGGGCGTTGCGCCGTGTTCTCACTGAAATTAAAAAGCTCATTGACTTTATTAGTCAGCCCGAAGGAAATAAAGAACGAAGCTCCTGGCCTTTATGGACACTGCGCTGTGAAAATACGCCCTTTCCCGCTCAGGTGGCATCCGCTCTTGGACGCTGTATTTCTGATGATGCCTACATAAAAGATTCTGCCTCCCCTGAGCTCGCCTTGGTTCGTAATGAAATTCGCAATCTTCACAGGCAATGCACCACCAAGGTGAAGGATTTTGCAACGGAATACAATATCATGCACTATTTGCAGGATGATTTTATGACGTTGTCCTCGGATCGTTATGTGCTTCCCTTAAAAACGAACTTTAAGGGGCGTTTGCAGGGTATCATTCACGACTACTCACAAACAGGCGAAACCTGTTATTTTGAGCCTATTTTTCTGGTCGAGATTAACAACCAGCTCCAAGAGCTCAAGCGCGAAGAGTATGAGGAAGAGAAAAAGATTTTAGCCTATCTCGGCGGCTTAGTCAGGGCGGAAATCTTTACCATTCGCGCGGCCTATGAACTCCTCGTTGACATTGATGTCCTTCAGGCGCAATGCGCCCTTGGTCAGTGTCTTGATGGGCATATGGTCGATGTTGAGGACGGGGCACCTGTTTTATTGCGCGATGCCCGCCATCCTCTGCTGGTCTTAAGCGCATCCCCAAGGGCTGAAAAATCCTTGGCACACTATCGTCATCAACAAATTGTTAAACAGGGTGGCGTTCCTGATGAGGCGTCTGATGAGCAAGCGGGCAGACAGGCAGGCCGACAGGGACGGCGAGTTGAACCAATCCCCTCAACCATTGAACTGCGTTCTGACGAGCGGGCACTTATTATTAGCGGTGGTAACGCCGGAGGCAAAACCGTCAGCTTGAAAACCTTGGGGCTCATCGCTCTTATGACCAACGCCGGGCTACCTGTTTCCGCGGGAGCTGGTAGTTCACTGCCTGTGTGGGAAAATATCCATGCTTTCATTGGTGATGACCAAAGTCTTGAAGACCATGTTTCGACCTTTACAGCTCAAATCACCCACCTGTCTTCTATTTGGTCAAAGCTTGGTCCCCGTGACCTTGTTATTCTTGATGAATTTGGCGCTGGCACTGATCCCGCCCAAGGGGCGGCGCTGGCGCAAGCGGTCATTGACAGCTTGTTGGAATATAATAGTTACGTCATTGCCGCCACACACTTTCCGGCTTTAAAAGCCTATGCCCTTTCCACTCCAAAGGTGCGTTCGGCTTCGGTTTTATTTGACCCTGCCACCAAAAAACCGCTCTTTAAACTGGTGTATGAACAAGTAGGGGCGAGCCTTGCCCTTGATGTGGCAAGGGAGCATGGTCTCCCTATTGAAGTTATCAATCGTGCCGAAAAGTATTTATTAGACAGCGGGAGCGATACCTCAGCCCTTGTGGCTCGGCTGAACGAGCTGGCTGTTGAGCGAGAGCGGGAACTTGAGGGATTAAAAAAGGAGCAAAATTCCTACCAGGAAAGACGTAAAAAGCTCACAGAACACTACGAACGGGATAAGCAGAAGTTATTTGACTCTATTCAAAATGAAACGAAAAAGATTCTGGATAGCTGGAAGAAAGACAAGCTGACCAACAAGCAGACCCTGAAGGAGCTCAATAAGCTTAAAACAACCCTTGTAGCTGACGATGAACCCGATACACCACAATTGCACCGCTCCGCCATTGTTGAAGGCGCGAAGGTCATGCACCGCCCCTGGAACAGAGTGGGGAGTATTCTTGAGATTGATGAAAGAAAAGAGCGGGTAAGGCTTGATTTGGACGGCGTTTCCTTGTGGACGTCTTTTAAAGACCTGAGTGACATTGGCGGTTCTGGGAAGGCGAAAGGTGGGGCGAGCACCGCCCAGGGTAAGGACGGCGACAAGGCCAGCGGCGCCTCGTCCACGAAGAGTCAAGGAGCAGGCCAAAGCTCCGCTGCGAGCGTTTTAACCAGCCCTTCGCCAAAAATATCCTTAGCCCTTGACTTGAGGGGAAAGCGTGCTGATATAGCTATACAAGAGATGTATAAATTTCTTGATGACGCCTTGCTACAGGGTCAACATTCTCTTGAAATCATTCATGGGCGCGGGACAGGTGTGTTGCGCCGTGAAGTTCATGCCGCGTTAAAGGAATTGCCTTTTATCGCGTCTTTCAACCTCGCTCCTGAAAATCTTGGGGGCGATGGTATGACCATGGTGGAGTTAAAATGAGCCGAAGCTCGTCATCGGTAGTGCGTGAAATTAAAAATCGCATCAGTATTCTTGATGTGGTTCGCCGCTATGTTGAGCTTAAACACGCTGGCAACCGCTGGGTTGCCCCTTGTCCTTTCCACCAAGAAACCAAACCATCCTTCTCTGTTAATGAAGAAGAAGGTTTTTTTTATTGCTTCGGATGTCAGGCCGCTGGCGATTTATTCGATTTCTATGGGCGCATCAACGGGCTTGATTTTAAAGATTCCCTCGAGCAACTTGCCGAAGAGGCGGGCATTTCCCTTCAGGGCAGTTACAAGCCTAATCCGCGAGCAGCCCAAGAGCGGAACATTAAGAAAACAGCCCTGCAAATGTACGGCGCGGCAGGTGAATTTTTTAAAAACACCTTAAAAACCCCTGCGGCGGAAACTTGTCGCTCTTATTTAAAGGGTAGAGCGCTGTCACCAGAAATACTAGAGAAATTTCAACTGGGCTGGAGCCTTCCCGAATGGCAGGGCCTTGCTGACTTTTTGCGCCGCTCAGGTTTTAACCTTAAACTAGCGGCTGATATCGGACTGGTGGTTGCCAATGACAGGGGCGGATTTTATGACCGTTTCCGTGGTCGTCTTATGTTCCCCATCGCCAATATGTCAGGTCAGGTTATTGCCTTTGGCGGGCGCATTATCGGGGACGAGGACGCCGCAAAATATATCAACAGTTCGGACTCGATTTTATATAAGAAAGGTGATAATCTTTACGGTCTTTATGAGGCACGCAGAGCCATTGCCGTCCATAAATCTGTTTTTTTAACAGAAGGTTATATGGATGTGCTTACTTTACATCAGTTTGGCTATGAAAACTCTTGCGGTGTGCTCGGAACAGCCCTTACTGATGAACAGGTACGCCGTTTGGCGGGTTTTTGCTCGACCTTTGAACTGATTTTTGACGGGGACGCGCCCGGCCGTAAAGCGGCTTTTC
>CAZYJQ010000002.1:0-78918 GCA_964647835.1 uncultured Desulfovibrio sp.
GCCACTCCACTGCGATATCGGTAACATACATGCCGACATGAAGGGAGTTTGTGGGAAGAAGATGGATCATAACTATACCGTATAAGCCGCTGAAATTTTCTGAGCTAGAAGCCTTAAGGGGGCAACATTTATTGAGGGCACATAGTCACTTTAACGAATATTCGCTTTTTTACAAGGGGAAAGGGAATATAAGACGTGTATTTATAAAGGGCGGGCAGGTGAAATCAATCACTTACGGCGGTTGCAGTATCAAGGGGAATGCTGTATATCTGTCTGGCTAGTAACTGAACTGGAATGTTTTTTATAACGCTCAAATGCCAGAGATGGCGTGGGAGAGGATATGGACACGTGGAATCCAAACAAGTCTGACCCAGACTTTAAAAAAAAGGTTGAGCAGGAGAGCGGTCAAACGCTAACCGACTGTTACCAGTGTGGCAACTGTACAGCGGGATGCCCGATGTCGTTTACATTTGACATCCCGGTCAGCAGAATTATGCGTCTTTTGCAGGCTGGTCACAAAGAGGCTGTGTTAAACAGCCGTTCTATCTGGATGTGCGCGACGTGCGAAACATGCACCGAGCGTTGCCCTAACGACATTGGGGTAGCAAAAATTATGGACGTTTGCCGTCATATTGCTAGACGCGAAGGCATCAAAGGCAACTATGGCGTTCATGTATTTAGAGACTCTTTCCTTGACTCCATTAAAATGAACGGCCTTGTTCATGAGATTGGATTGATGGCAGAGTTTATGATGAGGACTGGTCGCTTCCATACGGATATGGACCTTGCCCCTCGCGCCTTGCCCAAAAATAAAATGTCAATTTTGCCTCATAGGGCAAAGGGTCGTAAAGAGCTGGCCGATATCTTCCGTCGCTTTGCCGAAGGAGCCGCCGACGAGGCGAAAGTGCGCGCGCAGCTTGATGCCAAAGCCCGTAAGGAGGAAAACGCATGAGTTCGTTGAGTATTGGTTACTACCCCGGTTGTTCGGGCCTTGGAACCTCCATGGAGTATGATTTGTCCACTCGCAGTTGCTGTGAGGCTTTGGGCATTCAGCTGAAAGAGATTCCAGACTGGACTTGCTGTGGTTCCACTCCGGCGCATACCGTAGACCATGTTTTGTCAACGGCTATCTCCGCCCGAAATTTCGCACAGGCTGAAACAGCCGGCATCAATGATGTTGTCACTCCTTGCCCCAGCTGTTTGAAAAACCTACGCAACTCGCTCCTCGCCATGGAAGATGACTTTTTCCGCGCGCGCGTTGACGCTTTAACCGAGCGCCCTTTGACGCAAGAGCATTCCGTCAAGTCTGTTCTGCAGATTATGGTAGAAGACATCGGCCTTGAGGCTATTAAGTCTCGGGTTGTTCGTCCCCTTACAGGTCTTAAGGTTGTCCCCTATTATGGATGTCTCATGAGCCGTCCTGCCAACGAAATGCAGTTCGACAATCCTGAAAACCCCATGGCCCTCGACAATATCCTGACTGCCCTTGGCGCCACAGTGTTGCCATTTCCTTTAAAGACCGATTGTTGCGGGGCTTCTTTCTCTATTCCTAGCCGTGACGTTATTCCTCGGCTTGGTGGAAAGTTGCTTGATATGGCAACCAGTCTTGGGGCTGAATGTGTTGTTGTGGCTTGTCCTTTGTGCCAGATGAACCTGGACTTGAGACAGGGCCAAATTAACAGAGCCAATGGTACTTCACACAATCTTCCTGTGCCCTACTTTACCCAGCTTATGGGGTATGCCATGGGTCTGGATGACGCGAAGCTTGGCTTTAAGAAACTGGATAAGGATATTCGTCCTCTTCTTAAGGATCTTAATGCACGTCAGCTTGCAGAAAAACAGAAAGAAGCGGCTAAAGCCAGTGCAGGAGGCAAGTAATGAGGATAGGTGTATTTATTTGCCACTGTGGCAGTAACATTGCCGGCACGGTTGACTGCGTTAAGGTCGCTGAGGCCGCCAAAGATTTCCCTAACGTAGCGTATTCAGAGGACACCATGTACGCCTGCTCCGAACCCGGACAGGACAGTATCATTGAAGCCATTGAAAAATATCAACTCACCGGGGTGGTGGTTGCTTCCTGTACCCCACGCATGCACGAGCCTACTTTCCGTAAGGCTGTCGAGCGCGCCGGTCTTAACCGCTATATGTTTGAAATGGCCAACATCCGCGAGCACGTCTCATGGATTGGTAAAGACATGGAAGCTAACACTACCAAAGCCGTTGACCTTGTGCGCATGGCGGTAGCGAAGCTGAGCTTGAACAAAGAGCTTGTCCCCAAGTCCTTCCCCGTTACCAAGAAAGTCTTGGTTGTGGGTGGTGGCGTTGCGGGTATTCAGGCCGCTTTGGACTGTGCTGACGCAGGCTTGCAGGTTATTTTGGTTGAAAGAGAGCCTTCCATCGGCGGAAAAATGTCGAAGCTTGACAAAACCTTCCCCACCGTTGACTGCTCCAGCTGTATTCTCGGGCCCCGAATGGTTGATATCGCCCAGCACCCCAACATTGAACTGTACGCTTTTTCAGAAGTGGAAAGCGTTTCCGGCTATGTGGGGAACTTTGAAGTGACCATTCGTAAGAAGGCCACCTATGTGGACTGGGATAAATGTACGGGCTGTGGCCTATGTACTGAAAAATGTCCTAGCAAGAAGAATGATGACCGCTTTAACGAAAATATCGGACAAACATCGGCTATCATTATTCCCTTCCCTCAGGCCATTCCTAAAAAAGCTTCCATTACGGCTAAAGATTGCCGTTTCCTTAATGGTAAAAAGTGCGGCGTTTGCGAAAAGCTTTGTCCCACCGGAGCCATTAACTTTGAACAAAAAGATGAGTTTATCACCGCGACGGTTGGCGGCATTGTCGCCGCTACCGGTTATGACCTCATGGACTGGACCGTTTATGAAGAGTACGGCGCAGGCCGTTACCCCGACGTTATTACATCCTTGCAGTATGAGCGTTTGCTCTCTGCATCCGGCCCCACCGGCGGGCATGTAAAGCGTCCTTCTGACGGCAAAGAGCCCAAAGACGTTGTATTCATCCAGTGCGTCGGTTCTCGCGACCCTTCCATCGGACGTCCTTATTGCTCAGGCTTTTGCTGCATGTATACCGCGAAGCAGGCGATTTTGACCAAAGACCACATCCCCGGTTCCCAGAGCTATGTGTTCTATATGGACATTCGCTCGCCCGGAAAAGGCTTTGATGAGTTTACCCGTCGCGCTCAGGAAGAGTATGGCGCTGAGTATATTCGAGGCCGTGTTTCCGCCATTTACCCCAAAGGGGACAAGATGGTTGTTAAGGGCGCGGATACCCTCATGGGCGGTCAGGTTGAAATTGACGCGGATCTCGTTGTTCTCGCCGTTGGTGGCGAAGCTTCGGAAAACGCGCCTCAGCTTGCTGAAAAACTGCGTATTTCTTATGACTCCTTTGGCTTCTTCCTTGAAGGTCACCCCAAATTGAAGCCCGTTGAAACCAACACCGCTGGTGTCTTCTTGGCTGGCTCTTGCCAGGGCTTGAAGGATATTCCTTCTTCCGTTGCTCAAGGGAGCGCCGCCGCGGCCAAGGTTTTGGGCCTTCTTTCCAAAGATATGCTGGAAAGCGACCCCGCCATCGCGCAAGTGGAAATTTCCCGTTGTATCGGTTGCGGTAAGTGCATTCAGGTATGTCCGTTCCAGGCCATTAAAGAAGTGGACTTCCGCGGTCAGCCTAAGGCTGAAGTTATTGAAACAGTCTGTCAGGGATGTGGTTTGTGTAACGCGACCTGTCCTCAAGGGGCCATTCAGTTGTCCCACTTTACAGATAACCAAATCTTGGCTGAAGTGGAGGCGCTATGTCGGTTCTAGAAAACAAAGAACGAAGAATTGTCGGCTTTTTGTGCAACTGGTGTTCCTATGGTGGTGCCGATACCGCTGGGGTTGGTCGTTTTAACCAGCCTACGGACCTGCGTATTATCCGCGTTCCCTGTTCCGGACGTATCAACCCGCTCTTCATTATGAAAGCGTTGGTGAATGGTGCTGACGGCGTGCTTGTTTCCGGTTGTCACCCCCGTGACTGTCACTATGCCGAAGGGAACTTCTACGCCAGACGCAGATTGGAAATGTTGAAAAGCCTGTTGCCCACCCTCGGCATTGACCCTCGTCGCTTTGAGTACACCTGGGTTTCTGCCTCTGAAGGCCAGCGCTGGCAGCATGTTGTAACGGAGTTTACAAAGCAGATTCATGCGTTGCCTCCGGCTGTCGCCCTTCCTGACGCGCCAGAATTGGCTGTCTTGGACAAGCGTCAGTAACAGGGTTGGTGAGGATTGGCGCTTGGGTTTTCCCCCGCGCCTTGATACGGCAAACAGGTATATAATTTATTGATATACCATACGTTAACAGAGAGTTATCGTTCAAAAATGATACGAGCTTTTGCAAAGGAGAACGTATGAACCAACAGATTCAAGCTGCCATTAAAAAAGTCTTGGCAGACGCAGACTGCGCCATAGCTTGGGGCAAAGGGCCTGACGCCCTCAATAGCGCCCCTCTGTTTATGCGTGCAGAGAGCGATATTGATAAGTGTGAGGTGGGTTTTTTCTCAGTGAACAACCCCGCCTTGTTCCTGCCCGAATATAAGGGCAAAAAAGTCGTTGTTGTCGCCAAAGGATGCGATTCGCGCTCCATTGGTGAACTTATCGCCGAAGGTCTTATCAAACGTGAAGACCTCCACATCATCGGTTTTGGCTGTAAGGGTGTGGTTGATCAAGGGAAAATCGCGCGCCTTCTGGCCGATGGCAAAACCCCCCTGGGGGTCATTGAGCCCGGCGCCGTCGAAACCATGGAAGAAGACGGCGATGTTATCGTCCTCAAAGCCGCCGGCAAAGAGGCTCGTCTTAACAAAGCCGACATTACCGCTGACAAATGTAGTCGCTGTAAATATCCTAATACCTTGCACGCTGATGAATTCATCGGCGCGGAAGTTCCAGCCGTTGTTGCCGCGGACGAATATCCCGACCTTGCCGCCTTTGAGGCCATGAGCCTTGAAGAGCGCTTTGCCTTTTGGGAAAAAGCCATGGAGCGCTGCACCCGTTGTTACGCTTGTCGTAACGCTTGCCCCATGTGTGTTTGCCGTGACCATTGCGTTGCTACCAGCCGCGAGCCCCAGTGGGTTACGCAAGCTGACGGCGTTCGCGATAAGCTTTTCTTCCAGATTATTCATGCCATGCACCTCGCCGGGCGCTGTACTGGCTGTGGCGAGTGTGAACGCGCTTGCCCCGTGGGAATCCCCATCCTGCTCTTGAAGCGCAGCATGTCCAAGAGCATTGAAGCGTTGTTTGGCTATGAGGCTGGTGTTGAGCTTGAAGCAACCTTGCCGTTGCTCAGCTTTGAGATGGAAGAACATCGAATCAAAGAGAGGGACTGGTAATGGCCCAATATTATATTGCTAATGCCGATGTTCAGGGCTGGCTGGGCAAGCTTGCCGCCGAGCGTGACGTGTTCGCGCCCGTGCGTGAAGGCGACGCCGTGGTTTTCCGCAAACTCGCGGACGGCCAAACCGTAGAACTCGCCCTTCGCCCCACCGAATCGGCCAAATGTGTCATGTTCCCCCGCTCTGAAGAGCTTTTTACCTATAGCAGACAGCGCAAAAATGACGAAGAAGGCGGACGTGTTCTTTCCTTGAAAGAGCCCGAAGAACCACGCCCTTCAGTTGTTTTTGGCGCTTTGCCCTGTGATGCCCGTGGCTTTTTCGCCTTTGACCCTGTTTATGACGGGTCCGGCACTCAAGGGAAATTCAAAGACACTTACTACCTTAAGCGTCGTAGTCAAACTATCGTTATCGCCAAAGCGTGTAATAACAGACTGGCTACCTGCTTTTGTCATTGGGTTGGCGGTTCTCCCGTGAGCACGGAAGGCGTTGACGTTTTGGCAACGGCTGTTGGCGATGGGTTTGTCCTTGAAGTTATCAGCGACCTTGGAAAAGAGGCCGTCAAAGGCTTAAAAGAAGCGGCTGCCGATCAGACCAAAGCCGCCAAAGACGCCGCTGAAGCTGTGGTAAAAAATCTGCCTGAAGCCCCAGACCTGACCGCTGCTAAAGACGGCGTGCTCAAGCAGTTTGAAAACAAGGAATTTTGGCTTAGTGAATCAGCCAAATGTATTTCCTGTGGCACCTGTACTTACCTTTGCCCCACTTGCTATTGCTTTAACATCACCGATGAAAGCAACGGCATTGACGGGGTTCGTCTCCGTTCGTGGGATAACTGTATGTCGTCGCTCTTCACCCTTGAGGCAAGCGGACATAACCCTCGCATGGGTAAGGCGGACAGAATGCGTAACCGCGTTGGTCACAAGTTTTCTTATTATCCTGAATTACACGGCGGGCGTTTCTCCTGCGTTGGGTGCGGCCGTTGTATTAAGAGTTGTCCGTCAATGGTGGATATTCGCCAGATTGTCGTTGACGCTATCAATGTGAAGGAGGCTTCAAATGGCTGATAAAAGCTCTGGCGCTCTACCCCAGTTCGACCCAGCGACGCCAAACCCTTATTTGCCTGAGCTGGCGACTGTTTTGGAAGTCATTAATGAGACGCCAACGATTAAAACCTTTCGTGTGAAATTCTTGGATGAAAAAGCCTATAAGAATTTCAGCTTCGAACCCGGTCAAGTGGGACAATTGTCGGTTTTCGGCATGGGTGAATCCACCTTTGTTATCAACTCCCCGCCAACTCGTATGGATTATCTGCAGTTCAGCGTTATGAAGGCGGGTAAGAACACCGCGGCTCTGCATAACGTACAAGCCGGAGATACCATTGGTGTTCGCGCGCCCCTAGGTAACCACTTCCCCTACAATGACATGAAAGGAAAAGATATTGTCTTTGTGGGCGGTGGTATCGGGATGGCTCCGTTGCGTACTCTGCTTCTTTATATGCTGGATAACCGTAAGGATTACGGCAAGATATCCCTGCTGTACGGCGCTCGTTCGCCTCAGGATATGGCCTATTCCTACGAACTACCCGATTGGCTGAGCAGCAAGGATATGGACTGTGTTCTGACCATCGACCGCGAGGCCGAAGGGTGGGAGCATAAGGTTGGCCTTATTCCTAACGTGTTGTTAGAAATGGAACCCAAGCCTAAAAACTCCGTGGCCATTGTTTGCGGGCCTCCTATCATGATTAAGTTCACCTTGCAGGCTTTGGAAAAACTGAAGTTTAAGCCAGAGCAAATCTACACGACCCTTGAGCGTCGTATGAAGTGCGGGGTGGGTATCTGCGGTCGCTGTAATATTGGCGAAAAATACGTCTGCATTGACGGGCCGGTGTTTACCTTGGCTGAACTCAAAGAAATCCCCAACGAGCTGTAAGCTCGAAGAGGCTGTTTGATAAAAAAGCGCAGGAAACTGCGCTTTTTTTGTCTTGTTTGAAATGATTTTTGAGAGAAGTAGTGAGTTTTTCATCGGGAAGGCCCTGCCTTCCCCAAGCCCATCCGCCAAGGAGTTTCACTCCTTGGAACCTGTATTGTTGATAAATGGTCGCTTCATTGTAAGCATCCGAGATTTCATTGTCTTGTGAGAGAGGGGACATTGAGGTAGTTTTAGAGAGGCGATTTGCTACTTTTCCCCATTTACTCCTCTTTATTGTTTTCCGCAGGGAAAATAATAAAGAGCATGCAGGTTCAAAGGACATCATGTCCTTTGCAGGGAGCTTGAGGGACAGCGTCCCTCATACAAATATTTTAATAACATAGAGAAAATATGAAACGCAGTTGGCTGGAAAATATTAATGTCGCCCACGACCCTATGGTGGAGCGCCTCCTTGAATGGTTTGAGCTGAACAAACGACCTTTACCTTGGCGCCAAGATTACGACCCTTATCATGTTTGGGTCTCTGAGATTATGTTGCAGCAGACGCAAATGGAGCGAGGGGTTCAATATTTTAAGCAGTGGCTCAAAACTTTTCCTACGGTTGCCGATGTGGCGAGGGCTTCAGAACAGGAGGTGCTTTTGGCGTGGGAGGGGTTGGGCTACTATTCCCGAGCCAGAAATTTGCACAAAGCCGCTCAGATTATGCTGACTGACTTCGGCGGCGAGGTGCCTGACGAGCCTGACGTGTTGCTTACTCTGCCGGGGATAGGTGAATATACGGCTGGTGCCATCGCCGCCATTGCTTATCAAAAAGATATCATTGCGGTGGATGCCAACGTGGAGCGGGTCTTTTCTCGGATTTTTGATGTGGCTATGCCTCCCAAGAGTCCGGTTGCCGCCGGTTTCATACGCCAGTCCGCCGATGCTTTATTGCCAGAAGGCAAGGCAAGGGAATATGCCCAGAGTTTAATGGAGTTTGGGGCTCTTATCTGTAAGAAAAAACCGCTATGCGACCAATGTCCGTTGCAGGAATGGTGCGCCGCTTTCGCTCTGGGGAACGTGAACGAGCGACCTGTCAAAGGGAAGAGTGTGGGAATCACGTCCTTACAGGTTGTTACAGGCATCGTTGTGCATGAGGGGCGAGTCTTTATTCAAAAACGCCTTGAAACGGGCGGCTGGGCCGGTTTGTGGGAGTTTCCCGGTGGACGGGTTGAACCGGACGAAGAAAACCTCGAAGCCGTTGTGAGGGAGCTTCAGGAGGAGACGGATTTTAAGGTTCAAACAGAAGATTTTTTGGGGACAATCACCCATAGCTACACGCGCTATAAGATTGCCCTTCACTGTTATTTATGCCGCTTGGATGCTGCTTCGCTTAAAACCCCTCGCGGGATGAAAGAGAGCTTGGGGGGCTTCCCCGTGCCGAACCTCAGCGCCGCTACCGCCTATGCCTGGGAAGAGATGAAGAATCTGGGGGAATATCCCCTCCCTGCGCCGCACAGAAGACTGGTGGAAAAGTGGGGCGAGCGCATACAGGCTTTTTGTGAAAAGGGCAGGTAGATTGCGATTTGTTGCAAACGGCAAAGGCGATGGCTTAGATTTTTGAGACCCGGGCCCTGTGCTCCTCACTTAATCTTGGCATCCTTGCTGAATAGTTTGAGAAAATCATAGAAGAAACCCTCTGCAGAAGAGCATAGGGGAAATATACATATGGGACTTATGGGAATATGGTGTTTTGTGGGATGAATACTGTGAAAAAATCTTATTTTCCAAGAGTTTTTGTAAATGACAGGGCATTAGGCTTGATTTTTTCTCATATGTAGGTATATGAAGGAGTAGCAATAACGCTTGTAGCGCACGCTCTTTTCTTTTTTGGGATGAGCGGGCGTTTTTCCTTTTTTCATGGGAAGGGTGAGGAGACAGCATGACTGAAAAAGAAAAAGCTCCATTGGTTGAGAAGATTGCTCTGGAAATTAGCAAGCTGAATGATGACATTAAGGCCTTGGAAGCAGAGGTCAAAGGGGCCGAAACCGATGATACCGATGAGATTACCCGTATGGACTCCATCGTTACCAAAAGTATGAAAGACGCGGCTTTAAGCGCGGCTAAACATCGTTTGGCTGTTTTACAACATGCGGCTACGCGCGTGAATAATGACGATTTCGGCTACTGTGCCGAATGTGGTGATGAAATCCCCCTTCCACGTCTTATGGCAATGCCCGAATCCACCTACTGTGTGGTTTGTGCAGAGGAACTCTCTTAGTTCTCAGCTCACAGGCCATGAAGCCCTATGGTTCGCATGGCCACCTATGAGGGGTAAGGCGCCCTTCAATTTGTCTTTATGCTGCCTGGGGCGTCGATAGCTCCTACGAAGTTCTGAGCGCCAGGACAACTTGCCCGCACCTTGTGGCAAGGGCGCTCAAAAGGGCGGTGGCGGTCGCCAGTCCTTAGGGTGCTCGTTTGCAGACAGTGCAGGGTTTTAGGCGATTCCCACCGCTTTGATACTGTCTTTGATTCTTTGCTTTTCTATAGGGCCTGCGACCCGAAATCCCTCACGCTGGCTTAACTCCGTAAAGCCTCTTAGCCCTTTTTTACCCCAGTCTTCCAAAGCCGGCCCCTAGAAGGGGTGTAACCGTTTTAGGCGGGGTATCGGGTGAGTTCTTAGGTGAGTTTCTAGTGGGTTGCCTGGTGAGGTGTCTGGTGGAATACAAGGAAGGAGGAATACGCCTTTGAAGAGAGGTGTGGTAAGTGGCGGGGCGTACTTCATGCTAGATAGCTGGAAGTCTTATCAGGCATACCTGCACAGGGAAGAGCACCGTAAGCAACCTATAGGGGGGCCGTGTCTACAGAAAATGGGGCAGAAAATATCCACAGAAAAATATATACAG
Source organism: uncultured Desulfovibrio sp. (assembly GCA_964647835.1). GTDB lineage: Bacteria > Desulfobacterota > Desulfovibrionia > Desulfovibrionales > Desulfovibrionaceae > Frigididesulfovibrio. The sequence goes on from CAZYJQ010000002.1 coordinate 10,209, forward strand.
GAAACCCTGACTATTATTTAATAGTCCACATTCTATTTGAAATTTTTTTGGAGGCAATATGGACAGCCAGACAATGCTTACTACCTATAAAAACCGCCGTGATGCCTTGCGTGAGCTCGTTGTACAGGCGGGTCTTGAGGCTCTTCTTGTGACCATGGACGCCAACCGCTTTTATCTAAGTGGTTTTGAGCTCCATGATTCGCAATTTGACGAAAGCTCAGGCTACGTCGCCATCCTCGCCAATGGGGAAGACTGGCTTTACACGGACTCGCGCTATCACGAGGCGGCTTGTGAAGTGTGGGATAAGGACAGGGTTTTTATCTATGGCGGGCGTGGCCCTGAGATGGTCGGGGAGCACCTGAAAGGGCTTTTAGGTTCCAAGGCGGTGGGCTATGACGCGCGGCATATGAGCGTTGGTGATTTTGCCCGTTTTGGCCTTGATTCTTTGGTTCGGCAAGATAACCTTGTGGAAAAATTGCGGGTTATTAAGGATGCGTCTGAAATTGCCGCCATGAAGGCCTCGTGCGCCATCAACGAAAAGATGATGCTCTGGCTTCCTGAACGACTGGTTCCCGGTAAGACAGAAGGGGAAGTGGCTTGGGAAATTGAGCAATTTTTTAGAAATCACGGCGCCGAGGAATTGGCTTTTTCAAGTATCGTTGCCATTGATGAGCGGGCGGCCTTGCCTCACGCCATCCCCAGTGCGAAGAAAATTACGGAGAATTGCGCTGTTTTGGTTGATGTCGGGTGTCGTTATAAGGCTTATTGCTCCGATCAGACGAGGACTTTTTGGGTGGGCGATGCCCCATCGACGCTTTTCTTGGAAAGCTTAGAAAAAGTACAGCAAGCGCAGCAAAAGGCCATCGAAGCCATTGCTCCCGGCAAGTTGGGTAAAGATATCTACAGCATCGCGCGGGAATCTTTGGCTCAAGACGGTCTGGCGGAATATTTTACCCACGGCCTAGGGCATGGGGTGGGTTTGCAGACCCATGAAGCGCCGCGGTTTTCGCCGTTGGACGAAACGGTTCTTGAACCGGGCATGGTTATCACTGTGGAGCCGGGAGTATATTTTTCAGGCAAGCTGGGAATTCGCTGGGAGCATATGGCACTGGTAACCGAAACGGGATATGAGATTCTCTAGAGGGCAGGGGCTATAAGCGCCTTTGAAGGTTTATTGTGGGCAGGCTTTCACAATAAGCCTGATTATTCCACCGCAGAGACTTCTTGCTCGCCTTAAGGTCTGGTTTTCCTTGTGCTTGAGAGCGTAATATTTTATAGCTTAAACAAGGGAATCACCTTCTATGGCGCAATCATCCTACATATTCATCACTCGTCCAGTGGCGACCTCTCTTTTGATGGTCGCCCTGTTCTTGTCGGGTTTGCTCGGCTATAAGAGTTTGCCCATTTCGGCCTTGCCCGAGATTGACTACCCCACCATTCAGGTTGTTACCCTTTATCCCGGCGCCAGCCCAGAGGTGGTGACATCGGGTATTACCGCGCCTTTGGAGCGCCAGCTGGGCTTAATGTCGGGTTTAAACCAAATTAGCTCCCAAAGCTCAGGCGGGGCTTCGGTCATTACCCTGCAATTTAGCCTGAACGTGGAACTTGATGTTGCTGAACAACAAGTGCAAGCCGCCATTAACGCGGCAGATAGTTACCTGCCGTCAGACCTGCCCAATCCTCCCATCTATAACAAGGTGAACCCTGCTGACCCGCCCATTATGACCATTGCCGTTACGGGTAAAGGCATGACCATGACCCGTTTACAAGATGTGGTGGATACGCGTCTGGCGCAGAAAATTTCGCAGGTGACGGGGGTGGGGCTGGTCTCCCTTTCGGGTGGTCAACGTCCCGCCGTTCGGGTGGAGGTGAACCCCCGCCTTTTAGCTTCCTTCGGTTTGTCCATTGAGGACATCCGCACAGCCATAACGAACGCCAACGTAAACACGGCCAAGGGAAGCTTTGACGGTGAAGAGCGCTCTGCCACCATTGACGCCAACGACCAGCTTATCGATGCGGACGCTTATAGAGAGCTTATCGTAGGCTACACGAGCGGTGCGCCCGTTTACCTGAGTTCTGTGGCAGATGTAACTGACGGGGCGGAGAATACTCGCTTGGGGGCGTGGTATAATAACGAGCCTGCCATTATCATGAATATTCAGCGCCAGCCTGGCGCCAATATTATCCGGGTGGCGGACGATATCAAATATCTCTTGCCGCGCCTGCAAGTAACCTTGCCCGACACCTTGGATGTTTCCATTATTACCGACCGAACGGAATCCACCCGTGAGACGGTTTCAGCCGTGCGCATGGAGCTTGTTTTCGCCGTGTTATTGGTTGTCGGCATTGTCTTTGTCTTTTTGCGCAATCTCTCGGCGACTGTTATTCCGGGGGTCGCCGTTCCCCTTTCGTTGGTGGGAACCTTCGGTATTATGTATTTTTTTGGGTTTTCCGTGAATAACCTGACTCTTATGGCTTTGACCATCGCCACGGGCTTTGTGGTTGACGACGCCATTGTCGTTACGGAAAATATCAGCCGTCATTTGGAAATGGGGAAAAAACCCTTGCGGGCCGCCATTGACGGCACAAGGCAGATTGCGTTCACCATTGTTTCTCTCACGGTCTCCCTCGTGGCGGTTCTCATTCCCCTTCTTTTCATGGGGGATGTGGTTGGCAGGTTATTTCGTGAATTTGCCATGACCCTCACCATCGCCATTTTGCTGTCAGGTGTTATTTCCCTCACTCTCACACCCATGATGTGCGCCTATCTGCTCAATGCCGTGGTGTCCCAAGATGGTAAAAGTCCCCTGTGGAAACGCATTGTGGCTTGGTATGACAGGGCTTTGACAAAGGTGCTGGAGCACCAGCCCCTTACCCTGTTGGTGGCGGCTTCCACCCTTGTCTTAACGGTTTTTCTTTATTTGATTATTCCTAAAGGTTTTTTCCCGGTGCAAGACACGGGTTCCATTTCAGGCATTAGCGAAGCGCCGCCGTCCATCGCTTTTCAGGCCATGGCTCAAAGGCAGGGTGAGCTTGCTCAAGTGCTCTTGGAAGACCCCGCCGTGGAAAGTCTTTCCTCCTTCATTGGCGTTGATGGAACAAACGCCACCTTGAACAGCGGACGAATCAATATCAATTTAAAACCGTTGAAAGAACGAGAGGACAGAGCCCCTGCCATTATTAGGCGGCTGAACGAAAAGTTGCTTGAGGTGGCTGGTATCCAGTTGTTCATGCAACCCACTCAGGATTTGACCATTGAGGATAAGGTTTCGCGAACGCAATTCCAATTTTCCCTCGAAGCCATCGATGAAAGAATTTTGCAAGAGTGGGTTCCTCAGATTGTGAGCCATCTGGCTACTTTGCCAGAGCTTGCCGATGTGGCTTCGGACCTTCAGGCCGGTGGCAAACAGGCCTATATCGTGGTGGACAGAGACAGGGCGGCGAGCCTTGGCGTTACGGTCAAGGCCATTGACGAGGTGCTGTATTCAAGCTTTGGACAGCGGATGATTTCTACTATTTTTACCCAGACCAGCCAGTATAAGGTCATTTTGGGCGTAAAGCCTGAGTTTCGCCTTAACCCTGAAAGCATTGACCATCTCTATGTCGCCAGCACCAAAGGCGGGATGGTTCCTTTGCGGTCGTTGGTAAGTGTTGAAGAACGCAATGTGAGCCTAGTCATTAACCGCCAAGGACAATTCCCCGCCGCGACCATCTCGTTTAACTTGGGGCACAAAGCGAGTCTTGGCGAGGCTGTCGCCGCCATTGAAACAGGGCTTAAGGATATAGAGTTGCCCGAAAGCGTTCCTGTGAGCTATCAAGGGGCCGCCAACGCCTTTAAGTCGTCCTTAACGGGCACCCTCTGGCTCATCCTCGCTGCCATTGTCACCATGTATATCGTTCTCGGTGTTCTCTATGAACACTATATCCACCCCATAACTATTTTATCCACCCTACCCTCGGCTGGGGTGGGGGCTCTTTTAGCGCTCCTCCTCGTGGGCTATGACCTTGGTATTGTGGGTATTATCGGCATTATCCTCCTCATCGGCATTGTGAAAAAAAACGCCATTATGATGATAGATTTCGCCATCGAAGCGGAGCGTAAAGAAGGGAAAAGTCCCCGCGAGGCCATACATCAAGCCTGCCTTTTGCGCCTGCGTCCCATTTTAATGACAACCTTTGCGGCCTTATTCGGCGCTTTGCCTCTCATGCTCAGCACGGGTATGGGGGCAGAGTTACGTCAACCTCTGGGGTTAACCATGGTGGGCGGTTTGCTGGTTAGCCAGGTGCTTACCTTGTTCACAACCCCCGTTATCTACTTGGCTTTTGATAAGCTGGCTCATTGGCGTAGACGAAAGCTTGCGAGAGAAGCAGAATAGTCGGATTTTGCGCTTGAGTTGGTTAGGTGGGGCTCTGCCCCACGCCCCGACAAGGGCATGATGCCCTTGTGACCCCTGATGTGGGAGGAGTTTGGCAGAGGGGAACGCGGGCTTGTCTTTTAATCTTTGGTTAGCTGGTGAAAATTTGCAAAGAAGGCAGAGTCGTTGGGCTGGTGGGGTTTTGGGCTTGAGTTAGTTGTGTGGGGCTCTGCCCCACGCCCTGACAACGGCATGATGCCCTTGTAACCCCCGATAATGAGATGGATTGAGGGGCTTTCTATGTCCTTAAGGCTGAGGATATTTCGTCACCCCCTTTCATGGGGATGTATAAAGAAATTAAGGGCGAGTCTTTTAAAACCCACAGGTTCCAAGGGATGAAATTCCTTGGCGGATGGGTCAGGGAAGCCCAATCGAAAAAGAGCCTTCCCTGAAGAGAAAAAATCTAATACCTTTTCAATAGCGTCACTGTATCCATGAGGCTAAGGCCATGAATGTCATGAAAATTTTCATATCGCGTCCTGTCGGGGTCACTTTGTTGACTCTGGCTGTCGCCTTTGTGGGAATTGTGGCCTATGCGCTATTGCCTGTTGCTCCTTTGCCTCAAGTGGATTTGCCGACCATTATGGTTCGGGCCATGCAACCCGGCGCCAGCCCTGAAACCATGGCGGCTACGGTGGCGACTCCTTTGGAGCGCTCTCTCGGGCGCATTGCGGGTATAACCGAGATGACTTCGCGCAGTTCTTTGGGGCGAAGCACTGTTATCATTCAGTTCGATTTTGACCGTGACATTGACGGCGCGGCTCGTGATGTTCAGGCCGCCATTAACGCGGCGAGAGCCAACCTTCCCACCTTGCCCAGCAACCCCACTTACTTCAAGCTCAACCCTGCCGACATGCCCATTATGATATTGTCGCTTAATTCCGATGATTTGCCTGTGGGGGAACTTTTTGACTTTGCCTCGACCATATTGGGGCCCAAGATTTCACAGGTTTATGGGGTTGGGCAGGTCAACGTTTCGGGTGGCTCTTTGCCCGCCGTTCGAGTGGCGGTGAATCCGGGAAAAATCAACAGTCAAGGCATAGCATTAAACGAGATTCGGCAGGCTGTTTCAGCGGCGAACGTGAACTTGCCCAAAGGTATTTTGGACGATGGCAAAACGCAGTGGTTCGTGGGGGCCAACGACCAGCTTGATTCCGCCAAGGACTATGCTCCTTTGGTTGTTCGGTATAAAGACGGGGCGACGGTAAGACTGGAAGACGTGGCAGCGGTAACTGACGGGCCAGAAGACCAGTATAACGCTGGCTTCGCCAACGGCCGACACAGCGTTTTGATGATTGTTTTTCGTCAGCCCGGAGCCAATATTATCGAAACGGTGAGCAAGGTGCGCGATACCCTGCCCGTTTTGAATAGTTGGATTCCCGAAAGCGCCAACCTTGAAGTGGTCATTGACCGCTCCCCCTCCATCGCCAACTCCCTTAAAGAGGTTGAGTTGACCTTGTGCGTGGCCATGATGCTGGTTGTTCTGGTCGTGTGGTTTTTTCTACGCAACGGGCGAGCAACCCTCATTCCGGCTGTGGCGGTGCCCGTTTCTTTGTTGGGAACCTTTGCCGTCATGTATCTTTCGGGCTTTAGTTTAAACCACCTTTCCTTGATGGCCCTAACTATCTCCACGGGCTTTGTGGTTGACGACGCCATTGTGGTGACGGAAAACATCGTGCGTCATGTGGAAAACGGCGAAAATGTCATGGAGGCCGCCCAGCGGGGCGGTCGAGAGGTGTGCTTTACCGTTATCTCCATCAGCCTGTCTTTGGTGGCGATTTTTATCCCTATTTTGGGGATGGGGGGCTTCCCGGGGCGCTTGCTTAAAGAGTTCGCCGTTACCTTATCCGCGGCGGTGCTTATCTCGCTGGTCGTTTCCCTTGTGACAACCCCCATGATGTGCGCCCACCTGTTGCGCCCTCAGCACTTTGAACCGGATTCTTCGCGCTTTATTGTCACTTATGGCGTTGTGGGCTGGGTGAAGACTTTGGCGCGTCGCATTATTTCTGCTTGGGGTGATTTTCTTGACGCCTTGCATGAAAGCTACGCCCGTTGTTTGGCGGTAGTCTTGCGCCACAGACGACTCACCCTTATCAGCCTTATTCTCACCATCGGCCTTAACATCTTTTTATATATTGTCATCCCCAAAGGCCTTTTCCCTTCGCAGGATACAGGGCAGATCCGAGGCACCATCAGAGCGGATCAAAGTATTTCCTTTAAGGCGGTGAAACCAAAGTTCCTTGAATTTATGCGAGTCATTCATACTCACCCCGATGTAGAGGCTTTGGGCGGGTTCATTGGGGGCGGTCAACGTAACTCGGGTTCGGTTTTTATCTCCTTAAAACCTTTGGGTGAGAGGAAAAAAAGCACGGAAACCATCATGGCGGAACTGCGCCGTCAGCTCAGTCATATTCCCGGCGCGGAAATGTATATGATGTCTATGCAGGACGTGCGGGCAGGAGGCCGAGAGGCAAGGTCGCAATATCAGTTTACTTTGCAGAGCGATAACCTGAAGCTTTTGAGAGAGTGGACACCGCGGGTTGAAGAAGGCTTTCGGGGCATTGAAGGCATTACCGACGTGAATAGCGACCAAGATACTCGGGGAGTCCAGATTTTTGTAAATGCCGAACGCTCCACCATGGCCCGCTTTGGGGTGACTTTTAGACAGCTCGACACGGCCCTTGGCCTTGCCTTCGGACAAAGTTTTATTTCAACCATGTATTCCGGCGCGAACCAGTACCGTGTTGTTTTGGGGTATGAAGACGCTTATTTAGGTGGAGCCGATTCCCTTGTGCATGTCTATGTTCCGGCTACCCCCGGCCATGTGGGAGGCATCTCAAACGCGTTGAGCGCAAAGAATTTACCGCAAAATAGCGGAAGCGATGGAGATGATGGGCGCGATGGAGGCGGTGGCGAAGGTGCGTCTTCTGCCACGGGTGTTGTGGCCAACGCAACAACCTCATACGCCAGCGCTCAAAGCGGGGCAACACTCGTGCCCTTGCATACCATGGCGGCAATAGAGCCGAGCCTCACGGCCTTGAGTGTTTCGCACCAAGGGCAGTTTAGCGCCAGCACCATTGCCTTTAACCTTTTGGAAGGGCACGCCATGTCAGATGTTCAGGGGGAGATTGATAAGGTCTTGGAGGAGTTACACTTGCCCGGTGAAATAATCGCGAGTTTTAAAGGAACAGCGCAAATGTATTCAAAATCCATGAGCCAACAACCCATGCTCATACTCGCCGCCATAGTCACCTTATATATCGTCCTTGGCGTGTTGTACGAAAGCCTTATCCACCCTTTGACCATCCTTTCAACTCTGCCATCGGCAGGAGTCGGTGCTTTATTGGGGCTTATGCTGTTTAAAGCACAACTCACCCTCATCGCCTTCATCGGGGTCTTACTGTTGGCTGGAATAGTGAAAAAGAACGCCATTATGATGATAGATTTTGCCATTATGGCTCGCCGTGAAGAAGGGCTTTCAGCCGAAGAAGCTATATTTCAAGCCTGTCTGTTGCGCTTTAGACCCATTATGATGACGACCATGGCGGCTATTTTTGGGGCTTTACCCCTTCTTATGGGCGGTGGTGAAGGTGCGGATTTACGAACTCCCCTTGGCATTACCATCATCGGAGGGCTTTTGGTCAGCCAGCTTTTGACGCTGTTTACCACCCCTGTGGTGTATCTGTATCTCGACAAGTTTGCCGCGCCACCAGAGAGAAAGAAGGGGTGGTTGGCAGAGAAACGATTGGCGCGGAGTGTGTAGGATTTTTTTGAGGGGGGTGAAGGATAGTGCTGTTTGGGGTCGTTGTCCCCCAAAGCCCTCTGGCAAGGAAATGATTTCTTTGCATCCTCATGGATTATCCACTTAATGGTTAATTTTATTTTCTGCGGAAAGTTTTACGTTTTAAAACAATGAGGTTCAAAGGACATCATGTCCTTTGTGGGGAGTTTGAGGGGTAAAGCCCCTCAAAGAAAGTATTCTATTCTACAAGGCTTTTACTTGTAAAATGCCGAGCGAGGGGGAGCTTATACCAGAATTTTCTATGCATAAGGTAGGAGGCGAGGAGGGGGGCGAGGCTTCCTAAAAGGGCGCCGCCTAAAAGGTCGAGGGGGTGGTGCATGCCCACATAAACACGGGAAAGTCCCACGGAGGCCATGATGCAACCCAACAAGAGGGTTTTAAGGTAGGAAGCGTTGATATGGGCGAGGGCGCTGGTGATGGCGGCGCATTCGGCCGTATGGCCTGAGGGGAAAGAGTGAAAGTCGGAACTGAGCGATAAAGGGTTGCTGGTGATGCTGTCGGCATAAGGACGGGGGACACCGAAGCCAATTTTAAAAACATAGAGGGCGATGGAGAGCAGGGTGTAGTAAGTGACAATACTGCTCAGGAGGAACCGGGCTTTCAGGTGTTGGGCGCGGCGACAAGCGAGAAAGATGATGACGAGGTAGCCCACTAAAAGCGCTTGGCTTGTATAGGTGGATACAATCTGCATGAGCTCAGAGACTACAGGGTGGGTGTGGCGCACGCCTTTAAAGAAGGCGTAGAGGGAGGCGTCTGAGGTGGCTGAGGCCGCCAGGGAGATTTCCAGTGCTTTAAGGCCAAGGACAACGCAGACCAGCGGGAAGAGGAACAGGCATTGATGGATAACGGCCTGTTTTACGCGAATGGCGGGTGTTACAAGGGCTTGGGCACATTGGATGGTCATAGGGAGCGGTATCCTCAGTAAAGGCTCGGGCATGGGCATATTTTCGTTAAGGGGCAAAGCGTATAGTCAGGCAATACCCAAAAGCAAATAGTTTATCAAGTTCTAAGACCTAAATTGTAAGTTTAGGTTCTTTTTTTTGACAAGGCAATAAGCATAGAGTAATCTTTTCACCTTTACTTCATTGCCGATGAGGTGTTTTCAAGGTAGGTTGTGTACTTACATTAATCGTTTGAATGAAACAAGGTTAAAAATGGGAAAGATACAAGCCGTTAAGGGTTTTGCAGACCTGTATACGCAGGAAAGCGCTTTGTACACCTATATGGAAGATGTGGCCAGAAGGGTCTTTGGCGCGTATGGCTATGATGAAATTCGTACGCCAATACTGGAATATACTGAGCTTTTCAGTCGCTCCATCGGAACGGAAACTGACGTTGTTCAAAAAGAGATGTTTACCATGCCAGACAGGCGGGGGCGCTCGTTGACCATGCGCCCTGAAGCTACGGCGGGCATTATGCGTGGCTACATTGAGCATAATATTGCCGGACGAGAAAGTATTTCTAAGTTTTTTTGTTATGGCCCGATGTTCCGTTATGAACGGCCGCAAAAAGGACGCATGCGCCAGTTCCACCAGTTAGACTGTGAGTGCCTTGGCGTAGACGACGCAGGCGCGGACGGCGAGATGATCGTCATGCTTATGCGGTTTTTGAATGCCTTGGGACTTGAAGGACTCAGTTTGGAGCTCAATACCCTTGGGTGCCGCGAATGCCGTCCTGCCTATAAAGAAAAGCTGCTCAATTTTATCTTAGCCCTCGACACCAGTCAGCTATGCGAAGATTGCCAACGACGCATGCATACCAACCCTTTGCGTGTTTTGGATTGCAAGGTGGAGAGCTGTAAGCGTATGACGACAGACGCCCCGGTTATTGCACAGAGCGTTTGCGAGGCCTGCCATTCGCACTTTGAGGAAGTAAAGGCTATTTTGGATAGCGAAAAGGTACCCTACTACCTGAATGACCGCCTTGTGCGTGGTCTTGACTATTATATGCGCACAACCTTTGAGGTGGTTTCTTCCTCCATTGGTTCGCAAGGCTCTGTGGCTGGCGGGGGGCGTTATGATGGCCTCATCTCGCAGCTGGGGGGCAAAGATGTCCCGGGTATTGGATTTGCCTGTGGCATGGAGCGCCTTGCCCTGTGTCTGGGGGATCGTAGCGACGTTGTTCGCCCAACAGATTTTTTTATCGTTGTCCTTGAAGACAAAGGTATTTCAACGGCGGTTCGTTTATCCGAAGTCCTCCGCGACCAAGGGCTTAAGGGTGAAATGAGCTATGCCGCCAAGAGTATGAAAAGCCAGATGAGACAGGCTTCTAGAGTATCCGCTCGCTATGGTTTAATCCTCGGCGAAACGGAACTGGCTGAGGGGACTGTTGTTATTAGAAATATGGAAAGTGGTGAACAGGTTGTAATTCCTGTTGCCGAGCTGGCCCCTTGGGCAGAGTCTATTAAAACGTTGTAAAGATAGTGGATAAAAGCATGAGTGAACAGGATAATTTACAAAAAGAGCATCAACAATACATTGGTTCCTTAGGGGATTTTAAGCGCACGCACATGTGTGGCGATTTGCGTGAAAGCCATATTGGCGAAACGGTCAGATTGGCTGGTTGGGTGCAGTTTCGGCGCGACCATGGCGGGTTGATTTTTATTGACCTGCGTGACCGCGGTGGTTTGACACAGGTTGTGTTTGAGCCTGATGAGGCCCCTGCCGAACACGAAAGAGCGAAAATCATTCGCGCGGAATATGTTATAGCCATCGAAGGGTATGTTCGCAAGCGCCCTGAAGGTATGACAAACTCCGCTATGCCCACAGGGGATGTTGAGATTGTCGTTACCCGCTGGACTTTGCTTAATACCTCGTTAACCCCGCCGTTTCCCATTGAAGACAGGGTTGATGCCGGCGAAAACCTCCGCTTGCAATACCGCTATCTTGACTTGCGCCGCAAGCGCATGGCTCAGAACCTTATTTTGCGTCATAAGGTTGGAAACGCCGCTCGTCGTTACCTTGATGAACAGGGCTTTTTGGAAGTGGAGACTCCCTTCTTGACCAAGTCCACCCCTGAAGGTGCCCGCGACTTTCTCGTTCCCAGCAGGGTCAACCAGGGAGAGTTTTACGCTCTGCCCCAGTCACCACAGATTTTTAAACAACTCCTTATGGTGGGCGGGGTTGACCGCTATTTTCAGATTGCCCGTTGCTTTAGGGATGAAGACCTGCGCGCGGACCGTCAGCCTGAATTTACCCAGATAGACCTTGAAATGTCTTTTGTTGATGAAGAAGACGTCATGGGCGTAGCCGAAGGGTTGGTAAAACGGGTTTTTACTGACGTTATGGACAAAGAACTGCCCGACGCTTTTCCTCGCATGACCTTTGGCGAAGCCATGGAAAAATATGGCGTGGATAAGCCTGATACCCGATTTGGACTTCTTCTCCACGATGTTACGGATATTGTTCGTGGTTCGGGTTTTCGGTTGTTCTCGGCGGCGACGCTGGTCAAGGCCATGCGCGTTCCCGGTGGCGAAGGCATGAGCCGTAAAGAAATCGACGATTATACCGAATATGTAAAGATATTCGGGGCCCAAGGACTCGCTTGGATTAAAATTCGTGACAACGAATGGCAGTCGCCCATAGCCAAGTTTTTGTCCGATGAAGAGCGCGCCGGCTTAACTTCGGCCCTTGGTCTTGAAGTTGGCGATATCGTGTTTTTCCAAGCGGGCGAGCCAGAGATGGTCAACGCGGCCCTTGGTAACTTGCGCGTTAAGCTCGGTCATAACCTGGGACTTATCGAGGAAGGACAATTTAACTTTTTATGGGTTACAGATTTTCCTTTATTCGAGTATGATGCAGATGAAAAGCGCTATGTGGCCTGTCACCACCCCTTTACTGCGCCCCAAGAGGCCACACGCGACAAATTGACATCTGAGCCCGGTGTTGTTTTGGCAAGGGCTTATGACCTTGTCCTGAACGGAACGGAGCTGGGCGGGGGAAGCATCAGGAACTATAACTCTGCTGTACAGCGAGAAATGTTCGCTGCCCTCGGCTTTACGAAAGAAGAGGCCGAGAGCCAATTCGGCTTTTTGATTAAAGGATTGGAGTTTGGGGCCCCTCCTCACGGTGGACTGGCCTTTGGCTTTGACCGTATGATTATGTTGCTGGCTGGGGAAGATTCCATTCGCGATATTATCGCCTTCCCCAAAACGCAAAAGGCAACCTGTTTACTTTCTGACGCTCCATCGCCCGTGGCGACGAAACAACTGCGAGAGCTGGGCATTCAACTGAGAGAAAAGGAAAAACCTACCAGTTAAGCCCGGAGACTGAACTTCATAGAACGTCTTTGACAAGGGATTGTTATGGGACAGAACGGACTTTTTTTAACAGCCGATATGGGCGGAACAACCTGCCGCTTTGGGCTTTTTGGCATTGATGCCAGCTTGAGCTTTACCTTGCTTAAGGAAAAACTCTTTGAAACGGCGGATTTTGTCAGTTTTGCCCATCTTCTTGAGGCAGTAAAAGCCAGCGATGAGCTTTTCGTTGAAGGAATCAGTTTTGTTGTGATAGCGCCTCCGGCTGTTGTTGACGGCGAGGTTTGCTATCCTCCTAACATCCCTTGGGGCGTTGATGTTAATGATGTGAAAGTCGCCCTTGGCATTGAGCAAATACTCATGCTGAACGACTATATGGCCCAAGGCTTTGCCTGCATGGTGGCGGGCGATCAAAACCTGCGGGAAATGCTTGAAATTGAGACCATTTGGGAAGGCCACCGACAGCCTGTCCCCACAAGCCCCCTCGCTGTTATGGGCGCTGGGACAGGCTGTGGGAAGTCCGTTGTTTACCCTTGGACAAAGGTCGTTTTACCTTCTGAAGGGGGGCATGCTATGTTCCCCTTTAAAACAGAGGAAGAGTGGGCTTTTTCACGGTTTTTGCAGCAGCGGATTTGTTCTGAAGTTGTCTCGGGTGATGACGTTTTAGGCGGGGCTGGCCTTGCCAGTCTCTATGCCTTTCATAGTGGGAAAGACCTTTTACCCATGCAGGTGGGCGAGTTGTTTTCTAGGGGGACTCCAAAGGACCGTGACCTTGAAACAACACTTTTATGGTACGCTCGCTTTTTTGGGCGTTTTGCCAGAAACTTTATTCTCGATATCATCCCCCGCAACGGACTTTTCATCACAGGGGGAGTTGTCACCCATACTGGTGTTTTAAAGCATCCCTTGTTTTTGGAAACCCTGCATAATTCACCCACCCAAAGCGAGTTGCTTAAAAAAATCCCCATATTCCATGTTCGCAACAGTCGTGTGGGCATTATGGGCTGTGCTTGTTTCGCCGCCCTTGTGCTGGCGGCCCAAGCGGAGCAAACCCAGGCAGTAAGGCAGTCTCAGTAAGTTACTGCTCTCAATGAGGGCTTTGGGGTTGTTTTTTAGCGAAGCTTCTCTCTTTCTCCTCTCCTCCTCGCATACTTTATAGGTGTGGGGTTCATGGTTCCTCTGTGATTAGAGTGTTCCCATGGACCTATTTCAACGCTCGTTTTTTTCTTGTCCGCCAATAAGGCGGCCCCGCTTTAAGACTATTGCGGACAAAGCTCCTGCGGATAAAGCTATTATGAGTAGAACATTTTTGAATAAACTTTGGCGGATACGTCTCTGATGGATATCTCCTTGGCGTGGTATCTTTTTTGTCGTGATAGACCTGGGCAACGACTGTGCCCCCCCTCGGTCAATGACGCTTGGTCTGGCTAATTTTCCAAAGGGGCCATTCGGACACGCTAAAAGGGAGTACATGTGGATACAATAATGCAAGAAAATGTAAGTTCAACAGTGGCCCTTGCCTATGACTTTGATGAAACCCTCGCCATTCATAATATGTTGCGACATATTGAAGAAGCCGTGGGGGTAAAGAGCGAAGGCTTTGAGGATAAGTTGTGGGATCTTGTGGAGAGCTCTCGTGGTGATTTATTGCTTTTATGCTTGTATTTATTGGTAGAAGAGGGGAAAAGAGCGGGCAAACCTTTCACTCGAGAAGCATGGCGTCGGGTAGGCGCTTACATGGTACCTTTCCCCGGTTTGCCAGAGTGGTTTGAGCGGATTAATGCCTATGGGGCCACTCAGGGGATAAGCGTAGAGCATTATATAATCAGCTCGAATATTCGTGAGATTCTCGAAGGAAGCCCTGTGGCCCCCTATTTTACAAGAATTTACGGTTCGTCCTTTATCTATGACGCCAATGGGCACGCCTGCTGGCCTGCTTTAAGCGTGGATTATACCAATAAAACACAATTCCTTTTTCGCATCAGCAAGGGCTGTCTTGATGAGTCTGACATTGACGGTGTTAACGCCAAGGTTGCCGCTGATCGCAGGCGGATTCCCTTTAGCCAAATTATTTTCGTGGGTGATGGGGAAACAGATGTCCCTTGTATGACGCTCACACGCCAAAAAGGCGGGCATTCTTTCGCTGTCTTTAACCCCGTTAAAGAAGGCTCACGAGAATTGGGCATAGCCCTTGAGCGTGAAGGAAGGGTGGACGCCGCCCTTCCGGCGGACTACAGGAAGGATTCTGCCATGGATAAGGCCGTGAAAGCTATTATTGACGGTGTCGCCGCCAAACTGCGTTTGAAGTAGGCAGTGACTAGGTCGCAGTGGTGGCCGAATAAAAACGTTAGCAATTCAGGTTTTGTGAGAAACCCGTTGAGGGAATAAGTGGCTGGGTCTCTGCCCCAAGCCCCGGCAAGGGTATGATGCCCTTGCAAGCCCGAGTGGGTTGTTCGTCTGCACGTGATTATCTTGAGAGAGGGCCAGTGGACAGTATTGCTTTTGACGGGATGATTCGGATTTTACTCGATTTGTATGGTTAGGTGTGTAGGGCTGGATAAGTCCTGCAGATTATTTTTTCGGGTATTGCTAGGTGGCGTCGTTGCTGGCATGTAGGCATTGATGGGGTATGAGGTGGAAATAATGATGACAGAAAAAAAGTGCTCGGTATTTTTCCTTGCTGTGGGAGGGCTTCTTTGCTTGCTTCTCCAAGGATGTTTAAGCCCCACCTATTATAGACCCGACCTCATTGAGCCCATCCCCGGGAGCTATAAAGAAGAGGGCGATTGGAAGACAGCCACCCCTGCCGATACCCTTGATAGGGGGAGTTGGTGGGCGCGCTTTCAAGACCCGACTCTGAATAGTCTTATGGAAAAAGCGCATGCTGCCAACCAGAATATCGCCATTGCTGCTGCGAATTTTAGACAGGCCAGAACTCAGATAGCCTCAACCAGAGCTGATTTTATGCCCCGCCTTGAGGCAGGCGCCACAGGTGAGCGTCGCGGTGTTGACTCGAGTCGTCACACCAGCCGCTACACGGCGACCTCCTCCGCTTCGTGGGAGCTGAGTTTTTGGAATACCCTGCCGGCCTTTGAGGCCGCCAGAGCCCAGACAGAAGCCAGCGCCGCGGATTATGGAACAATGCGATTAGCCGTAGAGTCGGAATTGGCGCAGACCTATTTTCAACTTCGAGCCCTTGACGGACAGCTCGACCTTTATAAAACCACCATCGCCGCTTACACTAAGGCAGTAACCCTCACTCAGAACCAGTACGCCGCTGGCGTGGTGACCCTTGCCGATGTGGCACAGGCAGAAGCGCAACTGGCGAGCGCCGAGGCTGAGCAGGCGGCTCTTCGGCGCCAACGGGCAGAGCTGGAAAACGCCATAGCGGTACTTACCGGTCAGCTACCGTCAAGCTTTCGACTTGAGCAGGGGCTCTTGCCCGTGGCTATCCCCCATGTGCCTTTGAGCGTTCCCTCTGTTTTGCTTGAACGTCGGCCTGATATCGCCTCTGCCGAGCGCTTGGTCATGGTCGCCAATGAAGAAATCGGCATTGCCCGAGCGGCTTGGTTCCCTTCCATAACCCTTGGCGGAAGCATCGGGCTTGAGAGTAGCGCGTGGCATGGTTCTCCCCTTGAGATATGGTCGGTGGGCCCTTCCATGGGGCTCTCTCTTTTCGAAGCGGGCAAAAAACTGGCGGCCTCGGACGCTGCCCAAGCAAAATATGAAAGCGCCGTGGCAGGTTATCGACAAACAGTTTTGGAAGGGTTTAAGGATGTTGAGGACAGTCTGGCTGGTCTGCGCCATATGGAAGATGAGGCCATGGCTCGGGCTAAGGCCGTCAAGTCGGCTAATACCGCCTTGCGTATGGTGACTGCTCAATATCAGGCTGGAATTACCAGTTATTTGCAAGTTGTCACCAGCCAAACCACAAGTCTTGCCAACGAACGACAGGCCATACAGGTGCAGGGCCAACGCCTCATGGCGACCGTCGGGCTCATTAAAGCCCTTGGCGGTGGCTGGGAAAGCTCTGAGCTGGCGGCTATGCGGCGAGGGGATATCGTGCCTAGGGAAGGCATAATGCCTTGATTTTGGAAGTGTTGCTCTCGCTTTTTTCGGATATTTCTTTTTCGGGAAGGCATCCGCTCTCAAGTTTTCTTCTCATTTTCCATAAGGAATCTTCTCGGGACTGATGGCCTTTAAATCCCGCGACTTGTGATTATCTTTGTCAATAAAGCCCCTAACTCAATCCCTACCTCGCTTGCGGGGGCAAGGAAATCACTTCCTTGAGGTGGGCCTTGGTGGCTGAAGGTCTTGTGGTCTGTGGATTGTGGGGTCAGGGGGCTACAGGGGCGATAAAGCCTAGAAAACTGAGGACTAGGAAATTGAGTGCTAGAAGTTGAGGGATTAAGAAACTGGGAAACGGGGAAACAGTGTCCCTCAGGCGTGTATGCCACGAATCATGTCCTTCATGGGCTTTTTAGGGGATTTCGGGGGATTGTTATTTTAGCCGGATGACTGTACGGTTACACCCAACGCCTTAGTGATGGGTGTTTTTTTATGAGCTATGTTTTTGTGCGCGAAGAGAAGGAGTAGGGAATGATTTGTCCAACGCTGACTGTTGATAGTTTGGCTGATGCGGATAGCTTATTAGCTAGGCTAAAAGAACGCTTTAACCCTGATGATGGGGCTGGCGGCGTAGAAAAAACAGTAAAAGACATTTTAACGGATGTGTCGGCACGCGGTCTTGAAGCTGTGGTTGACTACACCAGAAAATTTGACGCTCCTGACTTTTTGCCGGCGCAATTCGCTGTTTCTCAAGAAGCCTTGGCAAAGGCCGCTCATGCTATCGAGCCAGAAGACAGAAGGGTTATCTTAGAGGCCATTGCCAACATTCGCTCTTTTCATGAACATCAGCGCGAAAAGTCGTGGATGATAACACGTGAAGACGGCACTGTCCTAGGGCAGATGGTGCGGCCTGTGGATAGGGCGGGGCTATATATTCCTGCTGGGAAGGGTGGTTTAACTCCCCTGATTTCAAGTGCCATGATGAACGCTGTTCCCGCGCAGGTGGCGGGGGTGAAAGATTTGGCCCTTATTTCGCCTCCCATGCAGTCGGGCGAGGTAAACCCCTATATTTTGGCCACGGCTCATCTTTTGGGTATTGATAAGGTTTATGCCGCGGGGAGCGCGTGGGCCATTGGGGCGCTGGCCTATGGCGCAGGAGACTTGGCGCCTGTTGACGTTATCGCGGGGCCGGGGAATATTTTTGTGGCGACAGCCAAACGACTCCTTATCGGCACGGTGGGTATTGATATGCTCGCTGGGCCCAGTGAAATTTTAATTTTGGCAGATAAAAGCGCCAACCCTGCCTGGGCGGCGGCCGATATGCTTTCTCAGGCCGAGCACGACTCCTTGGCGGCGGCCATATGTATAACAGATAGCCCTGAACTGGCGACGGCCATAATGAATGAACTGGCGACGCAGTGCGAGGAGTTGCCTCGGGCGGATATCGCGAAACATTCGCTGCTCCATTATGGCGGGGTGGTTCTTGTTCCATCCATGGCGATGGGCATTGAACTGGCGAATAGCCTTGCGGCAGAGCATCTAGAATTGCTCGTTGAAGACCCTTGGAGTCTCTTGCCTCACATCCGTCACGCCGGTGCCATTTTTATGGGTCACCAAGCTTCTGAATCATTAGGTGATTATTACGCTGGGACGAACCACGTTTTGCCGACTATGGGTAATGCTCGCTTCTCTTCGGCCTTGGGGGTTGACGTGTTTATGAAGAAAAGTTCAATTATCTCCGCCAGCGCGCAGTTTGCCCGTCAATCAGCCGGAGCGGTGGCTCGTCTTGCCCGCATTGAAGGCCTTGAGGCGCATGCCCGCTCAGCTTTGTGCCGGGCAGGGCTGAAATAGTCCTTCTCCTGAAGGATTCGTGTTTTGTTGATTTTGCAGACTCAAAAGGCTGGTAAAGCGACATAAATTATGACATACTTTGGGGTATAACCAGAACATTGTGACGCGTTATGCGCGTCCAAAGGTTATATGGTGTCCTCTTTTATGGGTGTTTTATCCAAGAGAGTCAGCGAGAGGGTGGGACAAGGCAAAGGTCCCCTTTGTTGTTCGAAAAAAGAACATGAGAACGTGGCAGGATCCCATAAATCCTTAGATATCTGAAAACGCATTTTGCGTAGCCCTTTTGGGGCTTTTTTATAATTTTTTGCGCCTTGCAAGCAGTGCCCCTCGGTGCGGCCTTAACAGGGCGCACTTGTTTGTCAGGAAGGTCGATGGCATTTAGGGTTGTCGCGCCTGTGAAGTTATAGAGAAACAAACCATTCTAATCATGATTCGTTAAGCAGTTTAGGCAAGGAGTATGTGTATGTTGTTAAAAGGGAAAAAAGCTCTTATTTGCGGCGTTGCAAATAACAAAAGCATTGCCTATGGAATCACAAAAGCTTTTTGTGACAATGGCGCCGAAGTGGCTCTTTCCTGGCCCGGCGAGGCTATTCAAAAACGTGTGGATCCCATTGCCGAAGATGTTGGCGCGGCCTTTACTTTCCAGTGCGACGTCTCTTCTGACGAAAATATCGCCGCCGCTGCCGCCACAGTCCAAGAAAAATGGGGAACCTTCGATATCTTAGTTCATGCCATTGCCTTTGCCGAGCGCGACGACCTTCACGGACGGTATATGGACACCTCGCGCGCGGGGTTTGCCACGGCCCTTGATATTTCTGCTTATTCTTTGGTGGGTTTGACCCGCGCCATGGAACCCTTGATGAACGATAACGGTTCCATCATGACCCTAACCTACCTTGGTGCTCAAAAATTTATTTTGAATTACAACGTCATGGGCGTAGCCAAGGCGGCCCTTGAGGCTTCTGTGCGGTACTTGGCTTATGACTGTGGTGTGCGCGGCATTCGGGTGAATGCCATTAGCGCCGGCCCCATTAAAACCCTAGCCGCTTCAGGTATTTCTGGCTTTGGCCGAATTTTGAACCACATTGAAGAGCATGCCCCCTTGCATAAGAACGTCACCATTGACGAGGTTGGTAACACAGCGCTGTTTCTGGCTTCGGATCTTTCAACGGGCATTACCGGAGAGGTTATGTTTGTGGATGCGGGGTATAATACCTCAGGGACGCAAATTCTCCCTAAATAACGAAGATACTTTTCCCTTTAATACAAGGGAGAAAAAAGAGAATGGAGGGCGCGGAATATTCCGCGCCCTTTTGGGTTGAAAGTCTTGTCAGGGCATTGTAGTTTACGGGAAGATAATGAGAAAGACCATTGGTCTTGGTGTTGCTCTCCTTGCTTGTCATGGGAGACACGGTGTATGAATAATTCTTGTCCTATGAGCTGTTGAACAAGGAGAATGTATGGAAGCATTACCGATTAAACGAGCCTTATTGAGTGTTACCAATAAAGACGGGCTTTTGCCTTTTGCAACTTTTTTGGCTGAGAACGGCGTTGAACTCGTTTCCACAGGGGGCACCTGCAAGGCCATGCAGGACGCGGGTCTTGCCGTGACGCAGGTTGACGCGGTGACGGGGTTCCCTGAAATACTGGGTGGTAGAGTAAAAACCTTGCACCCCAAGGTTCATGGGGGGATTCTTGCGGATAAAGATAATCCAGAACACCTCAAAACTCTTGAAGAACACAGCATTAAGACCTTTGATATGGTGTGTGTGAATCTATACAACTTTGCTGAAGCCGCGAAAAAGGGCTTAAGCTTGCGAGACGCCATCGAGCAAATTGATATAGGCGGCCCTTGCATGCTTCGAGCCGCGGCGAAAAACTATCATAGCATAGCCGTTGTGCCCGGTATCAACTGGTATGAACCTCTTATGGCAGAAATGAAGGCCAGCGGGATGCGTCTCTCGTTGGAAACACGCCAGCGCCTTGCCTGTGATACCTTTGCCCTGACGAGCCAGTATGACGGCATGATTACGAATTATTTGGGCTCCAAATAGTCTCACGCCTTGAGCCCGTCGACTGACTGCCACTTGCCGTTGCCTCTTGCCCCTTATCCCTTGCCTTGCGAGCTGTTTGGGGTGTCGCCAATTGGGCGCTGAGTCGAGTATCAGACAGCTCGCCTGCCTGATTATGTGCCTGTCGCACTCACTGTTTATGAAGAGCCAGTCTTTTTCTGGTGTTGAAAAAGAGCAGATAAAAAGGACGTTTGTATCGCCAAAGTAGAAGGAAATACTCAAGGCTTAAAAGCCAGCCAGCTAAAAGGCCTCAATAGGCTTTTTTCGCGTCGCTACGACCCTGTGGCGGGCTATAGCCTTGACCAGGCTCGTGAGTTATCTATGCTTTCCCGTGCCATCAACAGGCAGGTCGGGCTGTTAATCGACAGGCAGGGTCGGACGCAATGGGTTATTGTGGGCGATGCCATGGGTATTGTTATTCCTGAACTGCCAAGGTTGAGAGAGTCAGCAGGGCGCTTGCGTGGTGTGCGGCTTTTACATACCCACCTGACGCAAGGCGGTCTGAACCAAGAAGACCTCATGGACATGCTTTTTTTGCGTCTGGACAGCATAGGGGTATTGAGCGTTGACCAGTGGGGCGAGCCCTTGTCTTTTCAATATGCCCACCTGTTGCCCAGCAATGAAGACGGCGTCCCTTACAAGACTTACGAGCCCGTTCGCTGGGATAAGATGGATGTTGATTTCGCGGCGCAGGTTGAGGCCATTGAGGATGAGCTTGGGCGGGTTGTATCCGGGGCTTTGGATGTTTCTGTTCAGGTGGCCGATAAGGTTCAGGGTAAGGGCGGGCAAAGTGACGTGCGCCAGAGCGTTCAGCGTGGTGGAGCAGGGGCAACGGCGGAAACCCGAGCGGTATTGGTGAGCGTTTCGCCCAAAAACCGCATAGAGCAAGAGTCGTCCTTGCAGGAACTGGCTGAGCTTGCCGCCACTGCTGGCGTTGTTAGCGTGGGGACTCTTATCCAGCGTGTGCAGTCCCTTAATCCCCGCTATACCATGGGGAAAGGAAAACTGGCTGAGCTTGAAGTGCTTTGTTTGCAGGGGAACGCGGGTCTTGTTATCTTTGACGGCGAGCTTCTGCCCTCGCAGTTGCGCAACCTCACAAAAGAGACCGAGCGGAAAATTTTAGACCGTACCCAGCTCATCCTTGATATTTTTGCCCAGCGCGCTTCGAGCAGGGCAGGAAAGTATCAGGTTGAAATGGCGCAGTTGCAATATCTTTTACCTCGCCTTGTTGGGAAAAGCGCTGGCGCTCTTGATAGATTGGCTGGGGGCATCGGCGGGCGCGGGCCCGGTGAAACAAAGCTTGAAACCGACAGGCGCCGTGTGCGAGATCGAATCGCCCGTATGCGGACTGCCCTAAAAAAACTGAGCCAACAGCGCTCCTACGCCAGAGACAGGCGCGCCAAGGGCAATGTCCCCGTGGCGTCGCTGGTGGGCTATACTAACGCTGGCAAGTCAACCTTGCTCAATGCCCTCACTGGTTCAGAGGTTCTTGCGGAAAACAGACTTTTCGCGACCCTCGACCCCACCACCAGGCGCCTAAAGATTCCCCAGGACAGGGAGTTGATTATTACGGATACGGTGGGCTTTATCCGAAGTCTACCCAAAGAATTGGTGGAGGCCTTCAGAGCCACCTTAGAAGAGCTGGAGGGCGCCGATTTGCTCTTGCATGTGGCGGACGCCTCGCATCCGGAGCTTCCTTTGCAACTCAAGGCCGTCAATGAGATTATTGAGTCTCTTGACTTAGCTGAAACGCCCATGCTGCTTATACTCAATAAATTTGACTTGGTGGAGGGGGAGCGGGCCGCGGAGTTGCGTGAAAACTACCCCGAGGCCTTATGCATTTCAGCCACCCAAAAAAAGGGGCTGGAAGAATTGGCTCAAGGTATTATTGACAGGATTGACTGGACGAGTTCCACGGAACATCCTGTATTAGAAAATATTCAAGAGGAAATGAATGGCTGATCCTTCGTTGTTTGACATTGCCCGTAACCTTACTCTGCAAGGTACCTTGGAACGTATCGTTTTTCACAACGATGAGAACGGTTATACTGTTTTTCGGCTGGCAGAAGAGGGGAAGGCTGATCCGACCACCGTCGTGGGCTATATGAATATGCCTCAGGTGGGGATAGGGGTGTCGGTAACGGGGGAGTTTGTTGAGAACAGCCGATTTGGTCGGCAGTTTAAAATGGATACCTATGAGGCTGTTTTGCCCGCCACGGCGGAGGGTATGCGGCATTATTTGGGCTCTGGTCTGGTAAAGGGGGTTGGGGCGGCCCTTGCCAAGCGCATTGTGGATATGTTCAAGGAGGATACCTTTAAGGTAATTGATGAAAGCCCTGATTTACTGACCTCTGTCAAGGGAATTTCACCTCGCATAGCGAGTGAGATAAAAGGCGCTTGGGAAGAGCATGTGGGTATTCGTGACCTTATTATGTTTCTGCAACCCCACGGCGTTTCAACTTCGTTGGCTGTCCGTATCTATAAGGCCTATGGCTCCGCAGCCCTTTCAACGGTGAAAGAAAATCCCTATCGCCTTGCCATGGATATTCGGGGCATAGGTTTTGCCACGGCGGATAGCATCGCCTTAAAAATCGGGTTGGAGCACGATAGCCCTTTGCGGGCAGAAGCAGGGCTTTTATACACCTTGCAACGCCTGACCAATGACGGCAACGTCTTCTATCCTTTGGAAGAACTGGTACATATTACCGCTGACGAGCTTCAGCAAACCGTTGAATTGGTGCGCGAGGCCGTCCAAAGCCTTGAACTGGACGGGCGTGTTGTTACGGAACGCTTATATGTGACAGAAGAAGCCTCGCGCGAGGCCATGCTTTCTTCGGACGAAGGGGTTGATTTTGAAACGGTGAATGGCGAGAGCGCTGGTGGGCAGGACAACGGTGATCCTTTGGGGGCCGTTGAGGATGGACGTAATAACCCGAGGGAGCGAGGTAGACGGGGCGCATACGAACTGGATGAGGAGAACTCTTTTGTGGCGGTCTATTTGAGCATGTACCACCACTGCGAGTGTAAAATCGCCTACTATTTAAGGCGCATTGTAAGCTCGCCCAAGTCTGTCCGTTTCCAAGACCCAGAACGACTCTTGAAAAATGTTATAAATATGTTGCCCATTGCTTTAGCCGAAGAACAGGTGGAAGCCGCGCGCCAGAGTCTTTCGGGCAAGGTTATTGTGGTTACGGGGGGCCCTGGAACAGGGAAGACAACGGTAATCAACGCTATTATCCAGCTTTTTGTGAAGGAGAAGGGCAAGGTACTTTTGTGCGCCCCCACAGGCAGGGCGGCAAAGCGCATGGCGGAAACAAGCGGGATGGAGTCGCGAACCATTCATAGATTATTGGAGTATAGTCCGGCCGAAGACGGGTTTGGACGCAATGAAAATAATCCCTTGGCCTGTAGTCTTTTGGTCGTTGACGAAGCGTCCATGATAGACACTATGCTTTTATTTCATCTGCTTAAAGCGGTTCCCCTAGGCGCCACCCTCGTTTTGGTTGGCGACATCAATCAATTGCCCTCCGTTGGCGCGGGAAGCGTACTAAAAGATATTATGGATTCGGGCGTGGTGGATGTGGTGGAGCTGACGGAAGTCTTCAGGCAGGCGGCAGAGAGCGATATTATTGTTAATGCCCACCGCATTAACCACGGGGAGGTTCCTCCCTTGCAGCGCCCTGAGTCCGGCCTGTCCGATTTTTATTTTATTCGCCAAGACGACCCTGAGGCCGCTGCGGATATGGTCGTTGATTTGGTGAAAAATCATATTCCAAGACGGTTTGGTTTTGACCCCCTTGATGATATTCAGGTCTTAACCCCCATGCACAAAGGGGCGGCAGGGGTGCAAAACTTAAACGCTCGCTTACAAGAAGCCCTTAACCCGCAACAGCTTTCTGTTCAACGCGGGGAGCGCCAATTCCGTCTAGACGATAAGGTTATGCAAATCCGCAATAACTATGAAAAAGATGTGTTTAACGGCGATATCGGGCGCATCTGTCTTATGAATAAAGAAGAGCGGGAGCTTGTTGTACGCTATGAAGAAAGGAACGTACTGTACTCCTTTGATGAGCTGGATGAAATATATCCGGCCTACGCTGTTTCGGTGCACAAGTCTCAAGGCTCTGAATACCCCGCCGTCGTTATCCCCATCATGATGCAGCACTATATGCTCTTGCAACGAAACCTTGTGTATACAGGGGTAACACGGGGCAAAAAACTTGTAGTGCTGGTCGGCTCGGTAAAAGCGCTTTCCATTGCGGTCAAAAACAACAAAACCTTAAAACGCTACACCTGGCTTGCCCGAAGGCTGTCCGAAGGGTTTACAGCGAATTTGTAACACTATGCTCGCCTTAAAAACTCGCTTCAAAGTATCGTATGAAAGAAGCGAGTGAGCGGTTCATGACGGTTTGTAAAACCGCCAAGATAAAGAGAGAATCCCATGAAAAAAATAATGCTCGCTATCCTTATGGTGGCGGTAATCAGTCTTGTAGGTTGTGGTCAAAAGTATAATCATCGAGAAGAAAAACGTAGTGAAGAAGAAGCCTTGCGCAAAGAGCTTTCGCAAGCTTTAGACCAAGGCAAGGCTGTTGTTTTCAGCAAAGATTCGAGACGTAGTATTTGGGTTTCAGCGGATAAAAAAGAAGCCTTTGCTTTTCACCAGGAATTGCCCGCCATTGGCCCATATGTGGCGCAGGTGGTGGAACCGGGAACCTATTATTTTGCCGGAGGCAAGGTGGAGGTGACTCAGCCCAATAAACTCGGTCTTAATGAGACGGGTGGGATGGCTGCTGGGGGAGCCGGCACGACCGATGTGGCCGTGAAGTCCGTCACTTCGGCCGGAGAGGCCCATGTGGCTCAAATTATACGCGATCAACGCCTCGCGGAATATTCCTATCGCACTTTACCCGTGTATTACGGCTCTTCCCTTGGCTATGGAAGCGGTTATTGGGGCGGACGCCGTGGATATTGGGGCAGGCGCCATTATGACCGGCCTTTTTATGGGATGAGCATGTATTCTGACAGCGAGAGAACCGTACGGACGAAGGTGGCTGTCCACAGTCAAACGTCGGTTTGGTCCAATGTCTATGTTGTCACCTTACCCTTTGACGGACGTGTTGGCGCATCGCCCACCTCAGGACCTTTAGTCGCCAGCGTGACGGTAGCCCCCGGCGAAGCGCTGTTAATGGACGATGTGTTTATCAGCAAGGTGGCCGTTGACCTGCCTGCGGAGGCCATGGAAAGCCAAAAACGTGTTCTCCCCGCCAGCGCCTCTTCCGCTTCTTCAGCGGTTATCACTGACCAGAGCGGGCCTTTCCCCGTAACCGCCCTTGAAATTACGGTTATTCCTCATGATAGAGCGAAATTACCGCTCATTGGGGGTATTAGCGCCCCCGTGCGGGAAGATAGATATATTACTCGAGGTTCGTGGTTGAGCAAAGAAAGTCAGGGGCTTGAAAAAGTCACTGTGGTGAAAAAAAGCAAGACAAAGAAATAACCCATTAACCATGGATAGTGCTTATTGGCACTGGCATAGATTGGATGGCCTGCATGGGCTAGTATGGACTGGTGCGGATTATCGTGGGCTGGCAATGGAGTCGCGAAGTCTGGTCTGATGGGTGGCAACCAAACAGGCCAGCTGTGGCAACATTGGATGAATGGATTCGCAAATCGGATTAGCGAGACAAGCTGGGCATAGCCGAATGGGCCGTTACATAAACAGCCTTTAGGAAGAGATTTTTCAAAGGGATATACCAGAAAGGCGGGTTAGTCATGACAAAATGGCGGTTGGGCGCTTTAGGCTGTTTATTCTTCGTGTTAACGGGCTGTGCCACGTCAACTCTTGGCGTGCGCTATCCCAACGCAGGAGCCACAGACGCTGAAATAAGCCGTGACTTGGAACGTCTCCCGCAAGATTTAATGGCCTTTGTTCAGGCAAGGCAGGGGGAGGTATCCTCCAAAATTGTTAAGGAAAAGGGCAAGGCGACCCTCCTGCCTCCTCATACGCAGCAGGAGCTCGCAACACAATACAAAGAAAGCTTTTATGGCCCGTGGAAGCGGAAGAAGTCATTGTTTTCAGCCGATGAGGTTTTCTATTTCCCACGCTCTCACCCCCAAGGGCGGTTGGGCTATGCTGAAAACCTGCGTCCCGTTAGACCGAAGGCGTGGCAGGCCTTACTTTCTAACGCCAATAAAGAAGCCTTCCCCTCAAGGGGGCAGCATGGGATAACGGTGGCTAACACGGCTTTACGCGCCCTGCCTACCCATAAGCCCTTCTTTAAGAACCCTGAAATAGCGGGCGAAGGCTACCCCTTTGACTATTTCTCTCATTCTGCCTTGTGGATTGGTTCTCCTGTTTTCATTTCGCATGCTTCAATCGACGGTCTTTGGCTCTTTGTGGAAACACAGCGAGTCTCGGGCTGGGTGCCGTCGCGCGACGTGGCTTTGGTGGATGACGCCTTTAAGTCCCGCTGGCAATCCATGTCTCTGGGCGCGGTTATGCAAGACAGTGTTGTGTTAAGCCATGTAACCAGTTCAGGCGGAAGTTTACCGACCGCCCTTGCCCATGTGGGTACCCTTTTGCCTCTGGAAAATGGCTCAGTGTATCACCCCGCACGCAATACTGACGGGCAGGCACAAGTGGTAAGAACTTCCGTGGCGAACCTTCGTCTTTCAGCCAGCGTCGCAGGAGTTCCCGAAACAGCAGGAATTGCTGCGGCAGGAAAAGACGCGCCTCTTATGGGCGCTTTTCCGCAGCCCTTGACGGCCGAAGCTTTGGCACGAGTGGGGAACGTTATGATGGGGCAACCCTATGGGTGGGGGGGGTATTTGGAAAATAGGGATTGTTCGGCTCTTATGCTCGATATCTTCACCCCCTTTGGCGTTTGGCTCCCTCGCAATTCGGCTCAGCAGGGCAAGGCTGGCAGGGTTGTCTCTTTACATAATATGTCAGCCAGCCAGAAGAGCGAGCTTATTCGCCAGCAGGCCAAACCCTTCACGACACTTATCTGGCTTCCCGGGCACATCGTCCTTTATGTTGGTGAGTATGAAGGTATCCCATCAATTTATCACGATATATGGGGTGTAAGTATTCAGGATGAAACGGGCGCCCGTTCAAGGGCGGTTATCGGCAAGGTTGCGGTAACTTCCCTTTCTCCGGGCCGTGAACTGAAGCTTATATCGAGTCCGTCAGGTATTCTTGACCGCATGGGGAGTATGGTGTTTTTAGGCGAATAGCTACTGCTTGTCTGTTCAGCTACTCTCTCTATTGTTATATGGAGGGGTGCAGGGAAGAGGTGTTGGCTAAGGCGAAGGGCGAATGCCTGTCCTTTACCTGTTCTTTGCTTGTCCCTAACCTGCCTTTCGGTTCTACCCCTGTGAATTTTTTGGCGATTGGGGCTGTTTATTGGTATGCCCGCCGCACGTAATAGAAGAGCCTCGCCCTCCACGACGGTGAGGCAAATATATGAAGTAAGAGAAGGAGGAAATATGCCGACCTTTGTTGTTGATACGGAAAAATGTAAAAAAGACGGGATTTGCGCCCTTGTTTGTCCCGCGCGGATTATTACCGCTCCCTTGGGCAAAGAGCCTTTCATTCGGCCTGAATCGCGTGTTCATTGCATTGGCTGTGGGCATTGCGTTGCCTACTGTCCCCATGACGCTTGTCGTTTGGAGGGAATGGAAACAACCCCAGTGGAGAAGGATCTTTTGCCCTCGGAAGAGAGTGTAAACGCCCTTTTGCGGAGCAGGCGCTCAACCCGTATTTTTAAAGAAACGCCCATTAAAAAAGAACGAATTTCGCAGTTTTTGGACACTATGCGATACGCGCCGTCCGCCTCCAATCGCCAGCCTTTGCGCTGGATTGTACTCTATGAGCGTGAAAAGCTTAACGGGCTGGGCGAATGCTTGGCTCGCAGTATGCGTAACTTTGCCTCAGAGCAGCCTTCGGCCCCCTTTTCGCCCCTCGCCAGAGCGCTAGCTTCAAACTGGGAGAAGGGCGTGGATGTCTTTTTTAGAGGCGCTCCCCATATTCTTATTTGCATCGCTCCCGAGCCTTCCACCCATAGCCTTGCTATTATCGATGGTGCCATAGCTTTGACTTATATGGAAATAATGGCAACGAGCATGGGCCTTGGGGTCTGTTGGGGCGGGTATCTGACCCTGCGTGGGGATTCTCCTGAAATCAGAGACTACCTTGGGCTTAACAGTGGTGAGGTCCTTGCCGGAGCACAAATGTTTGGCGAGCCTGTTCTTCACCCAAAAGCTATCCCAGCACGGTCTAATTCGCGAGTTGAGTGGCGCTAAAAGCATGAAGTTTTTTTACATTGCGACCCTTGGGTGTAAGGTTAATCAATATGAAACCCAATCACTGCGTGAATCGTGGCAGAGGCAGGGGCTTATCGAGGTTCATGAGCCTGTAGAGGCGGATGTTCTGGTGGTAAACTCCTGCGCCATTACCTCCAAAGCCGTGGCTGATGTGCGAGCCACCATACGCAAGCTCCACCGTGAGAATCCTTCGGCTTCGGTCGTTGTGACGGGGTGCGCCGCTGAGGTGATGGGAAATGATTTGGAGCAGATTGAGGGCGTCGCGCAAGTGGTGCGTCGTCTTGAAAAAGGGAGCCTCCTTAAACGGGAAAGTTTGACGGCTCTGTCCCAAGAGTCGGACACTGCAAAATCTTTTCCTCCCTTTGCCATTAGCGATTTTAACCGCTCACGGGCGGTACTCAAGATACAAGACGGGTGCTCTCACTGCTGTACGTATTGCATTGTTCCCAGAGCGCGAGGTGGCGCTGTTTCCCGACCTTTGGGAGAAGCGCTGGACGAAGCAGGACGTCTTTTGGAGGCAGGGTTTGCTGAAATTGTCATTAGCGGCATTAATTTACGGCAATTTCATCTTGTAGGAGGCAAGGGACATGGGAAAAACCTAGGGGGGGAAAGGTCTCGGAATGGGTTTGCCCTTGATGGTGGCGACAGATTCGGTGATGTTTCTGGTAGTTCCCATGGGGGTGCTCAACATAGCGTTAATTATAACGCCAATTATAGTTCTATTCATAGCTCTGATGATACCTTTGCCAATCACTCCCCCTGCGGTACTGATTGTTCTGACCATACAGATGATTTTTGGGAGTTTATAACCGCCCTTGAAGAACGATTTGCTCGTCAGTGGGCAGGGAAGGCGAGATTTCGCATCAGTTCATTGGAGCCGGGGCAACTTACGGCGCAAGGTATTGATGTATTAGGGAAAAGCCAACTTATCGCACCTCATTTGCATTTATCCTTGCAAAGCGGGAGTGACGCGGTCCTCGCGCGCATGGGGCGTGGGCATTATTGCGTGGCGGATGTTACCCATGGTCTAGAAAGACTCGCCAGAGTTTGGCCTCGCTTTGGGTTGGGCGCTGATATTATTTGTGGTTTTCCGGACGAAAGCGAAGATGAGCATGCCCAAACAGTTCAGCTCCTTGAAGCCTTGCCCTTTTCTTACGCCCATATTTTTCCTTATTCCAAACGCCCTCACACTTTGGCGGCAAAAATGACGGGCCAGATTGAAGGGCCCATAAAAAAACAGCGATCCGCCCAGTTGCGAGCCATTGCCAGCTTGAAAGAACAGCATTTCAAAGAGAGTATGCTGGAAGTGAAGGTCATGCATGTGGCGGTGGAGCAGACCTTAACCTCGGACAATAAGGTTCATGGGGTGAACGAGTGGTATGTGGATTGCGTTTTTGTTGATACGCCAAAAGCCCTGTTGGACAGAGCACCAAAGGCCAGACAAAGAATCACCCTCTGTAAAGCAAGCCCCGTGGGCATTGAAAAAGGGCGGTTACTAATCAAGTCTTTGGGCGTATAGCTTGGACAACTTGGGTGGGCGACAAAGGCGGCTGGCTGGCGAGGCGGGAAGCTGGAAGCTATGCCAGCCCCAAAAAATGCTAACCAGAAAAGAGCGCTAACCAGATAAGGCGGTTCGTACTCGTTTGGGCGAGTCAATGACGCTGATAGCCTATCCAAATGCCTTAACCCCATAGGTTAACCAGACAGCTTACCCAAATAGCCGCCCTGAGACAACCGAGCTGATAAGTTGATAGGGGCAGTGAGTCTTGGACGACCGCTGGGCAACCGCTGGACGAATGTTGGGTTACTGTTGGGATAACAGGCAAGGGTAACTGTAGTAAGAATTAGGTTCAAACGAAGAATGCCATGACTCAGAAAAGTATGGAAAACACCACAAGGCGTCCGCGAAGGCGCTGTACCTTTGCGGCTCCGGAGTGGTCGGAACGGTTTTTTTTAGCCATAAATCCGCATGATGTGCATATGTTTCGCTATTTGCTTGAAGCCTATGACAATCTTGGGTATATGTCCGTTGTTGATAGGTGGCGGGCTGTTTTGCGCGTCAGCTATAGCCCGCACCAACGGCAGGACATTCTGGATGCCCTTGAAGATATGCGCCAAACTGTCGCGTTCTCGTTTCTGGCCTCGGCCGAGGCGACGGACGGCCTTTATGAATGCGACCATAATGCAAGTCGTCTCAATCGCGATGATAAGAGTCAAGGCATCATGAATGCGAGCAGTAACGAGTGTGGGAAGTAGATAGGCGAGTGTCTCACATACGGATGTCACGAAGTTCCGCAAGATAAATTGAGGTGACACCCTCTTGTTCTCACTGTCCATAGCCCAAGTGCGATTACAACAGACCCTGCCAGCATGCATTCAGGCAGGCCCGTTGCCTAATGTTTTAGGTGAATACTCTTTATAAAAATAGAAATAGTTGAAAAAAGGAAGAACAATGCCCCAGTATGGTGAATTATTTATTCTGGTAACTCCGCGCGGTAAGCGCATTTTGCGTCGTCTTGAAGAGGGTCAGGATATTCATGGCAACGACGGTGTTATCCAGGCTGCCAACTTGGCCAAGGTTGATTTTGGCACTGAGATAATGACAGAGAAAGGCGTACCCTATCGCCTCATGAAGCCTACTCTCTATGACTTGGTACGCGGAATTAAGCGTCAGACCCAGATAATCTACCCCAAGGACATTGGCTATATTTGCATGCGCCTTGGCGTTGGAAACGGCACAAGGGTTATTGAGGCGGGGTCTGGTTCTGGCTCGCTCACCGTGGCTCTTTCATGGTTTTCAGGTGAAAAGGGGCATGTCTATACCTATGAAGCCCGAGAAGAGTTTTATAAGCTCTGTCGTCGCAACCTTGAATGGGCGGGAGTAGGGCACAACGTTACCCAGTATAATCGCAACGTTGAAGAGGGCTTTGAACAAACCGACGCTGATGCTTTGTTTTTAGATGTGCGCACCCCTTGGGAGTATCTCGACCTTATCTTAAAGGCAGTTCGTCCCGGCGGGGCCTATGCCTTCCTCGTGCCAACGGTTGATCAGGTTTCGCGCCTGTTAAAAGGGATGGAAACCCGCCCCTTTGACGCCGTTGAGGTGGAAGAGGTGCTGGTGCGTGGCTGGAAGCCCATTGCCGACCGCTTGCGTCCCAATGACCGCATGGTAAGCCACACGGGTTTCCTTGTTTTTGCGCGTAAGCAGGAACGCTCTGAGGCCTTCGAGGCCCTCAAGCCCATGGGAACACGTGAGCGCAAACAGCGCGCGGCCTTAGAGGAACGTCTTTTAGAAGCAGAAACAGACGAGAGCGTGGAATAGCGAATGCATATTACCCTTCAGGAACTTTCCAAATCCTTTGGCGGGAAGGATATCCTTGCTGATTTTTCCCTTGAAATTCCTTCGGGCATGCGTCTTTGCGTCTGCGGGCCCAATGGTTGCGGTAAGTCTACTCTCATTAAGCTCATCGCAGGCAAAGAAGCACCCGATGGCGGGCGAATTATCATGCCCAAGGGGTGTCGGTTAGGCTATGTAGAGCAGGAGTTGGACGAGGACAGGCTGGGCACCAAGCTTCTTGATTTTGTGCTGGATGTGTTGCCTGACTGGAATAGTTTCTGGGATGAATGGGAAGCTGTTGAAAACGATGAAAACGCCTTGCGCGAACTAACGGCGAGACAGGCTGAACTCGAGCAAAAATATGGTTATAACCCTGAGCACAGGGCCAAGGCAGTATTGTCAGGTCTTGGTTTTTCCGAAGATAAGCTAGAAAAAACTCTCGGAGAGCTTTCTGGTGGCTGGCGAGAGCGAGCAAAGCTTGCTCGGGTTCTCACCGCAGGCGCAGATATCCTTTTACTTGACGAACCCACCAACCACCTTGACCTTGAGGCCGTCGAATGGCTCGAAGGTTTTTTGCTTGACTATAAGGGCGCCCTTGTTTTTGTTGCTCACGACCGTGTCTTTATGGATAAGGTGGGCACGCATATTGCCTTTTTTAGCGGTCTGGACAAACCTGTTTTTCGCAAGGGGTCATTTACCCAGTTCATTGCTCTCCAAGATGAAATGGCTGAGCAACGGGCCCGCGAGGCGGCTCGCTTACAAACAGAAATTGAGCGGAAAATGGATTTTGTCCGTCGTTTTAAGGCCAAGGCGACCAAAGCCCGCCAAGCTTCTTCGCACCAAAAAATGGCCAAGAAGCTAGAAAAAGAACTGGATGGCATCCAGCTTGGCCCCAAAAGGCGGGAGCTTGATTTTAAATGGCCCGAGCCACCCCAGTCCGACAGACTGGTTTTGTCGGTAGTTGATCTGCGTTTTGCCTTCCCTGACGGACGGCGCATGTGGGAAAAATTGAGTTTCACCCTCTATAGAGGGCAACGCATAGCCCTTGTGGGCCCGAACGGTTGTGGGAAATCAACCCTACTGAAGCTCATCATGAGTAAGCTCGAGAAAAGCGGTGGACAAATTGCCATGGGCCAAGCCGTTACGCCGGGGTATTTTAGCCAGCATCAGCTCGACACCCTTGACGCCGGCGGGTCAGTCTTAGGTGAAATCAGACGACTTTCTGATCCGCGCCTCACCGAAGAAGAGCTTATGAGTGTGCTCGGTCTTTTTCTTTTGGGCCAACACTACTTTGAAAGGCGGGTGTCTTCTCTTTCAGGCGGTGAAAAAAGCCGTTTGATGTTGGCGGTGTTGTTTTTGTCAAGGGCTAACTTCTTGGTTTTGGACGAACCCACTAACCACCTTGACCTGGAAAGCCGCGAAGCCTTGGTTGAAGCTTTGGGCGCTTATCCCGGAACCGTTTTAATGGTGGCTCACGACAGACACTTGCTTTCAGAAGTGGCTGACCAGATTTGGGAAGTAACTCCCGATGGCTTGCAGGTGTATGACCGTGGGTATGGGGAATATGCCGAAGCTCGCAAGGCGAGGGCGAACTCTTCAGGTGAGGGGGAAGAGGATAAAGCTTCCCGTACGTCAGGTCTCTCGCGTGAGGATGTTCGTCGCCTCAAAAGGGAACAAGCTGAGGCTCGCAATAAACTGCACAGGGAGATGAAACCCTTACAGGAAAAATATGTCAAGTTGGAAAAAGAGCTAGAGAAAAACCTTGAAGAGCTGGCGCAAACCGAGGCTTTGCTCGCCGATCCTGAGGTGTACGGCGATGGCGGTAAGGCTACAGAATTGCTTAAAAGCTACCACACCCAACAGGCCGAATCGGAACGTATTTTAGAAAAAATGGGAGAGCTAGAAGAAGCCCTCGTGCCTTATGAAACCCAGCGCCTTGCCCTGCAAGGAGAAGACGGGGAGGGGTGATGGCTCAGTTCTTGTTTTTATGTATTTTGTAGGGGGCGCTTTCCCCCAAGAGTCTTGGCAAGGAAATATTTTTTTGCACCTTTGTGCCAGTGATTGAAACTCAAAAGCCCTCTCTTAATCATGAAGAGAGGGCTTTACTTATTCATTATTCTTTGGGGCATATATCGCATAAGCTCTCTTGTTGAGGAGCTTATGAAGTGGCATGGGTAATCTCCTAATGATATTCACCGCGTGGCTTTTTTGTAAGCTATCAGCGCTTGCGGGGGATAAGCAAGAAAAAGCGAGTGGCGGCCCATTCAATGACAGTGGCTGGCGAGACATTGGCCAGGAGCATATCTTGGGCTTGGGAGAGCACTTCATCCACAATGCGTCGATGAGAGGCGGGCATGCGCGTGAAAAAATCGGACAAGCTTTTATTTCCTGAATCGGGTCGTCCGTTCAGGGTTTGGGCGAGTTTACGGCGGCATAGATTGATAGCCCGCTGGCCGCTATATATATCTAGAGAACCGCGTTGCCCTGTTTTGCCTATGAGCCCTTGCCCGTTTATGAGAAATTGACAAAGGGCTTCTTCCCATTCATCGTCAAAGGCATCATCCCCATCTGCCGCTGTGCTCCAAGGCAGAGTGAGAACCATACTTCGCGAAACAAGGGTCGGTAAAAGCCGCTCTCGCTGGGGGGTGAGGAGGAGAAAGCTGGTGGCGGAGACAGGCTCTTCCAGTGATTTGAGCATGATGTTGGCGGCGTCGGGGGTCATGTATTGGGCTTCATGAAAGATAACGCCTCTATAGGGTGCTTCGCGGGGGGGCTCGCCTAATATCGGACGAACTTCATCACGTAAGGTGCCAATTTTTATACTCCCTTCGGTGCCATCAAGAAAAAAACAATCGCGGTGGAGGTGGGTGGCGAAGCGAATGC
This sequence comes from uncultured Desulfovibrio sp., assembly GCA_964647835.1. Classification (GTDB taxonomy): domain Bacteria; phylum Desulfobacterota; class Desulfovibrionia; order Desulfovibrionales; family Desulfovibrionaceae; genus Frigididesulfovibrio. The sequence goes on from CAZYJQ010000002.1 coordinate 45,217, forward strand.
AGGTGGGGCATTCAAGGCAGGGTTGGTTCTCTCCTGCCCTATCAAAAGAGGAAGGTACCCCCTCTTCTTGGTGTGCATCGGCGCGAGGATTGTTTTGAAAACCCTTGTGGGAATCTCTGGCGTCGGGGCAATTGAGAAGCAAGAGCCAATAATCGGCAGCCGAAAGTCTGGTTTGGGTTGTGCCGCCTTCAATAAGAATAACCTGAGGGGGGCGGTAGGAGAGTCGATGAAAAAAATCAACAATCCTGCCGTGCCCTTCTGCGAAGGAAAAATCTCTAATGCGAGCCAGATTCGTCTCAATGGTTTGGCTGTCAGGAAGAGCGTCTTCGTTTGGTTTTTTTACAGCGACTTTACTCATGGCGGTTTAACGCTTCATGGAGAACCCCCGGCAAACCGGGGGTTGTTTTTAGGTAAGAGGAGGAAGGCTTTTTGCCTTTGTTCTCTTTATGAGTCTTTCGGAGTGACGGGCAGTCTAGCGAACCATGGTCTGTTCTCTGTCTGGTCCAACGGAAACGATGGAAACAGGAACGCCGATAAGTTCTTCAATGCGCGCGATATAGTCGCGGGCGGTTTGGGGTAAATCGTTATAGGAGCGACATTTGGTTATATCTTCGCTCCAGCCTGGCATGCTTTCGTATATGGGCGTGCATTCGGCGAGGCCGTTTTCAGCCTGTGGTGGGTAGGCGAGGGTTTCGCCCTTCCATGAATAGCCCGTGCAGATTTTGAGCTGGGAAAGCCCCGAAAGAACATCAAGCTTAGTGAGGGCGATATCGTCCACATCGCACAGGCGCACTGATTCTTTTACGATGACCACATCAAGCCAGCCACAGCGACGTACGCGTCCTGTAACAGCGCCAAATTCATGGCCTTGTTTTTGGATGAACTGACCGTCGTCGTCGTCCAGTTCCGTTGGGAAGGGACCAGAGCCAACACGTGTTGTGTAGGCCTTGCAAATCCCAATGATACGACCGAGTTGTTTAGGCCCGCAACCAGCCCCAGCAGCGGCATTACCCGCAACGGAATTGGAAGAGGTAACAAAGGGGTAGGTTCCGTGATCAAGGTCAAGGTGGATGCCTTGGGCACCTTCGAACATGATGGAGCCGCCTTTGGCTTGTACGGTTTGCAGCTCTGTGCTTACGTCAGCCAAGTGGGGGACAAGGATTTTTGCCGCGGCGAGAACTTCATCCATGACCGCTTTGGGCTCAAGTTCGGGCATATTATAGAGGGACTTGAAGAGAATATTCTTTTCTTTCAGGGCTTCAGTGATTTTTTGCAAAAGGAGTTCGCTGTCAGCCAAATCGCAAGCCCTGATGCCAATGCGGCTCGCCTTGTCTTCATAGCAGGGGCCAATGCCACGACCTGTGGTGCCTATTTTGCTTTCAGAGCATTTGGCGCCTTCTCTGGCTTGGTCGAGAAGCTTGTGGTAGGGCATGATAATGTGGGCTTTGCGAGAAATTTTGAGATTTTCAGGGGTAATGGTCACGCCTTGCCCTTTGAGGGTATCCATTTCTTCGCATAACACCACAGGGTCAACCACAACGCCGTTACCAATGAGGCAGGTGGTACCTTTGTGCAGAATCCCGGACGGAATAAGCTTCATAATATACTGTTTTCCGTCGACGATAACCGTGTGACCAGCGTTATTACCGCCATGAAACCGCACGATGGCGGAAACATCGGCAGACAATAGGTCTACCATTTTTCCTTTGCCTTCATCACCCCATTGAGTGCCTATAACGACCATGTTGGACATGATTGCTCCTTTAATAATCAACAAAATATAACTCGTTAAAATTTTTATTCTTCTTGCTTGGGAAAGCGTAAGAGTGTCGCTTTTTTCTTTTGAGGCAGGCTGTTCCCTTTTGAGGTTCCGCTGGAATCATGATGTTGCCCATGTGCCCCGTGTTGTCCGCCCGGAAAAAACTGCGGCATGTCCGCATTGTCCAAGGGGGAATATTCATTGGCTAAGTTGTAATTAAAAAGCTGATTTTTAAATACTATAGCCTGAATCATGCAGAATATGAGCGATGCTTCTTCCCACTCTTTGGTGGGTTCAAACTCCTGCACCTTGAGGGCGTAGGTGTTCCATAGGCTCATAATTGAAGCCTCGTCACAGGCCATAAGTTGATTGGCCAGCTTTGATAGCAATCGTTCCACGTTTACGACTCCTTTTACCACACTGTCAAAATGACATGAACATGAAGGACTATACGCTATCACGGAAGTTTACTCAATGAAAAAGCAGGAGTTTTATACGGCTTTGGACTCAGAGAGGGAGGGGAGCAGACAGGGCATTCCAAGGGATGAATTGACACGCCATGCGCAAGAGCAATGAAGGAAATCGTGCAGGCAGGTAGGGGTGATGCTCAAGAAGGGGATTTCGGGTGGCAGGGAAGAGGCGCGAGGGGGACAGGGAGAGCCTAGTCAGAATTATTGGGTCGCCCATGGCTAAAAACACGCCAAATGTAGATTTCAGGGTTTTGCTCGCCACAGTGGTCAACGGTGAACTCTGCCCGAGCCATGGTTTTGTGCCCGCCAGCCGAACCGATGCTACCGAATAGTTCCGCTGCGTATTTCCCCACGTCCTTGCTAATCCCGTCGCTTCTAAAGACAACGATGACCGTATCGTTATACACAGCGCCCACAGCGACCCAGTTTGCCTCGTAAACCCTTGTGAAGAAATCGGCAACGTTGACCACAAGCTCGCTATTTTCCACCTCGCCGATAAAGCTGAAAATACCGTTTTTCAGGGTATAGACGTTGGTGCAGGCTGTGGCAAAATATTTAAGCCAGTCAAGGTGAAACTCACTTCGAGCGATGCGATAGAGGATGGTTTTGTCCGCCATGCTGTTTACATATTGAAAGGCGCGCAGGTCAACGTCGGTGGCGTGGCGTTCGAAGTTTTTCGTGTCGGTTTTAATGGCGTATTGCAGGGCTGTGGCCAAAAGCTTGCCAGGTCGTATTTTGAGGTTATAAAGATGCTCAATGAGGATGGTAACGTTGGCTCCGTAAGAGGGTACTATGGAGCAATAGGGTACATGGGCGTAAGCATCCTCTTTTTCAGGCAGGGGGTGGTGGTCAATGATGACGGAAAAGGGGATGGACTCAAAGGATGGATGATGACTTGGTTGAGAATCGACAAGGGCGAATTTGTCATACTTTTTGACAAGCTCGGGGGTGAGCGTTTGCATGTGAATGCGGCAATAGCGCACCATGGCGAGGTTGTCTGGGCGAGTGAGTTCGTTTACCTTGGCAATGGCGACGTCTTTAACCCGGCGGCTCATTATACGCTTAAGGGCCAGAGCCGAAGCCATGGCGTCGGGGTCGGCATTTATGCAGATAAGCCATGAATCATCACGAGAAAATTGCTCTAAAAGCTTGGCTATGTTGGGGATAGTTCTAAAGTACGCCATGTTCAACTCTTCACAAGGTTTTGCCCTATAGTGGTGCCTAGGTCTTAAAAAGTCAATGAGCAATGCGGTTTCTTTGTGTCAGAACTTTGTCTTGGGGTGATTTTACATCATGGCTTTGAATCTTTGCCCTAGTCATTTGGTTGGTATACAACAAGAAAATTCCATTGGCACAGAGATTGTAGTAGAGTCTGCAAGAAAGAACAGGCAGGAGCAAAATGGCAGTTTTTAAATTTCGTTTGGAGCAGGTACTCCGTTATCGCATCCAACTTGAGGACGAGGCCAAACAGCGTTTGGCTGAGGCCACACGGGTGCGCGATGCCATAAGATCCCGCATTGCTGAAATTGATGAAGAGTTGGTTGTGGCTCGCAAGGCTCTTCATGATTTTCCCACAATGAATGAGGGCGAGCGCTATGTTGCCCAGACCTATGAAGTATCGTTACGAGCCGAACGAAAGACAGCCCTTATAAAGCTTTTAGAACAAGATGCTTTAGTGGAAGACTGCCGTATTGAATTGACCACCAAGGCTCAAGAGAGAAGCCTGCTTGATACATTAAAGGAAAAGCAGGCCAAACGTCATGCAAAAGAGGAACTTCTTCATGAACAACGAACCAACGACGAAACAGCGACCCTCCGCTTCAATGCTCCGCCCCTCTAGGCTGTGCCAGATTCTCTTTGTCGCTCTCATTTTAAAGGTGGGCGTTTTGGGTGGCCTTGCTTACGAATCTCTTATGTATGGTTCAGGCTCTGGGGAGTCGGGTATCGCCCATGCGGCCGACGGCGCTAAAGCCTCCACAGGGGCGCCTGGTGCTCCTGCGGCTCCTCAAAATATTCAGGCTCCGTTAAGCGGCGCCGCCATGGCGGACATCGAAGGATCTGGAGGTCAGACCGGGACAACGCAGAAAAATGATGACAGGGCTCTGCCCGCCATTGGCACCAAGCGTGGTGTTGGCGCTGGTGATGCTGGGAATGCAGGTAATGGCAATGCTTCTCCAGAAGGAATGCAAGCAGGAGTCAGCGGAGGTGGCGGAGGCGGCATTGACCGTGAAGCCCTTATTCGCAGACAAGACGAACTGTCGCGTAAGGAAGAGGAGCTTAAAATTCTCGAGCAGGAAATTTCACAAAAAATTGAAGATTTGAATGTGCTTGAAACCCGCTTACAAATTATGATGCGCGAGGCCGAGGGTACTCGTGACGAGAAACTGCGCCATCTGGTAGACGTTTTGTCTAACATGAAAGCCCGTCAGGCTGCGGCTGTTTTGGAGACCTTGGAGTTGCGGATTGGTGTCAAGATTTTGGCTAATATGCGAGGCCGTCAGGCAGGTGAAATTTTAACCTTTGTGGACCCGCAAAAAGCCGCCAGCTTGGCAGAGGCTTTGTCGAGAATGCAGATGCCTCTTGAATAGACATATCCAAGGGATGGGCTGACTCGCCATCGCTGAAAGAATAAAGCATGACAAAAGGATTCCTCGCTAAGCGAGGAATCCTTTTTTAGATTTTGTGACGTATTACAAGGAAATTTTAGGGCGCATTGGAAGGGGTGTTAGTTTTTTTGTAAAGGGCAGGAGGTAGGGGAGCGTGCATTGTATGGCTTGATTGGGATTATGCCTTGAGTCGCTGACGCCTCGTTCGGGCCAAGGTGGCTATGTGAACACTGGCGGCGCCGTTCTTTTTGAGAACGGTAGCGCACTCGCGCAGTGTTGAGCCTGTTGTATAAACATCGTCTATAAGCAGGATGTGGCGATTGGCGCAGGGCTTGGTCAGGGTAAAAACACCACGCACATTTTTTTGGCGCTCTGTGTGGGAAAGACCCATTTGCGGGCGAGTGGGCAAGGCGCGCTGGAGGTGGTGGGCATACAGCTTGATATCCTTGTGACGAAAGCAGGAATGCAATCCCTTGGCTATCTCTAGGGACTGATTATAGCCCCGCTGTTGTAGTCGCTGCGGGTGAAGGGGGACAGGGATGATGGTATCAAAAACCAGAGTATTAAGGGAGGGATGCCGAGCCAAGAGACGGCCCAGAGCATGTCCGAGAAAGAGAGAGCCAGAAAACTTGTGTTCAAGAAGCATGGTTCGCAAGAGCCCTTCGTAAGGGCCATGAAAGCAAGCGCTGTCCCAAGGAGGGGTATGGGTGAGGCAGGTAAGACAGAGGCTTTTTGGAGCCAGAGGCCAAGGGCTTAAGTCCCCGCAAAGGGGGCAAAATCCTGTGGTCAGTCTTGGTAGGGCGTGACTGCAATCAGCGCAGAAACAGGCAGAGTCAAGGGCTTCAGTTGAGGAACCTAAAGAAGCGTGATGGGGAAGGACAAAGCTCGTACGGAGACTGCTTTTGATTGTATTGGGGGTCAGCTTAAGCGGAATTGTAGATTGCGCTACGGGGACAAAGGGAGTGGTGCACACTGTGCACCTTTTTTCATGTATAGCTTCGCTAATTGTTTTTATAGTTTTGTCTATTGCTCTTTTGACTATTCCTTTGAGCGATGTGAGCTTTAAGGAGTTATTGCCCTTCCTCATGGAGGGGCAACTCGCCCTGCGGTCTAAGGGTTTTGAGGATAAATTCGCGCAGAAGTTCTTGCGATTGAAGGTTGTTTTTTAAGGCGTCCTGGGGGTCGAGACCTCGCAAGCCAAGGTAGTCATCACTGCTAAAGCCAGCGGCCTCGAAGGAATAGCGAAGGGTGAGGCGGCTTCCTTCAAAAAGCTTTTGTCCTCTTTCTTGGCCCGCGATAAAAAGAGGATAGTAACGATGCCGTCGGTGGCCTGCTGGAAAGGGCACTTTGCGCATTTGCATCCAGTAAAAGGGTTGGAGTCTGTCCAATACGGCTTTAGCTTGGGCGGGGAGGTGATAGTGGTAGATGGGGCTGACGAGGTAGAGGGTGGAGGCCGTAAAAATTTCCTTAAAGAGCGCTTCGCTGTCGTCCTTAGGGGCAAGGGGGCATCCCAAGAAAAAAGAGGTATGGCTTTTGGGGATGGCGCAAAGGTCACAGCCAATGCAGGGGCTTATGGTGTAGTCGTAGAGATTGAGGGTTTTTAAGGCTTTTGGGCCAAGGGGGGGCGCCTCCTGCTCCAAAATGTCTTGAATGAGCTTGGCCGCATAGGCCGAATTGCCTCGAGGGCGCGGACTGCATTGCAGTATCAGGGGGGTGTCCATGGCAAACTACTTGGGTTGAGGTGAAGAGGCCGAGAGCAGAGACTGGCCCAAAGGTTGACGAGAGCGAATATTGAACCGAAGCAGAGAGTAACCTGGCAGACAGTAAACAGGGGTAGAGTTTCGACAAACATAGAGGTTCAACAGGATAGGGTGGCGGATTTCCTTGTTTCAGTAAGTAAAGAATCTTAGTTTGCAGGTCTTGATTCTGGGAATTTTGACCTTATAGACATGCGCTCTATTGCTTGCCGGTGGCTTTTCGGTAGGCTATCGGTAGTTTTCTTGTTTCAGTTGTTTATACTTATTCTTCACAGCCTTAGGTAAGGATTTATTGACTCCCCGTGGTAAATGACATGCCAAAAGTCTCCCTCGTCTTTGAGGGACTCCTGTTTCTGAATAAAATTGTTAAGTCTTCCTTTGGGGTCATTTTTTCTAAGAGGTTGCTCCGTCTTGATGCCATGGCTATTGTTTTGCTCGCCTTATGAAGGGGGCTATTGCTATAGCGTCGAAGCACCGCCTACCATGGGGTTGTGGAGCCGTTCCGCGCCAATGGTCGTTGGCTCTCCATGCCCGGGGAAGACCTGTGTTTCTCCGGGGAGAGAGAAGAGTTGTGTTTCAATGGAGTGAATGAGCTGATTGGTGCTACTCCCGGGAAAGTCCGTTCGTCCCACAGAGCGATGGAACAGGGTGTCCCCTGTAAAGACGACCTCTGTGGAAGGGAAGTAGTAGCTCACGCCACCGGGAGTATGACCGGGGGTGGGAAGGATGAGGCAACTTGTTTTGAGCATTTTCATGGAGCTTCCTTCACGCAAGGGGGTAAAGTCGAAAGGCTCTACTTCTTCCATGCCCCACATCCCGCCTTTGCCATAGGGCGTTTGCATCAGCTGTCTGTCGTGGAGGCTCGCGTAAATGGGTGCGTCGGTAATACTGGCGAGGGCACGAACCCCATAGATATGGTCAAAGTGAAGATGGGTGAGTAAGATGTGGGTAAGTTCCAGCTTCTCTTGCAGTAAGAAAGCCATAATAGGGGTTGGTTGTCCGCCCGGGTCAATGACCACTGCTGTGGTGCCCTCATAAAGAAGGTAAGAGTTTGTTTGTAGCGGCCCTAGGGGAATGGTTGTAATTTGCATGGGGTTCTCCAGAACGGATAAATTGCCTTACCGTGGTAAGGCGTATATAATACTAGCCTTAGGAAGGAATAATTTCAAGAACTTGACCAAGGCATCTTTTACTAAAACATCGCTAAAAGGCCGAAATGTCAGAATACGAGGACTGTAAGAACCTAATGGACACCATACACCGCACTCACTTAGACCGCATTGACGCCATTACTTTTGAACAGCATTTGAAAGAGACTTTGGGGGCTTTGCTGACCTTTGATACCTATAGTCTCCTTTTCCCCCGTCATGAAAAAGGAGCGCGGTTTCTCTACGAATCTCGTGAACAGCGCCTCCACCTTCCCTTGTTGGATAATGAAGGACGGGTGTTAGCGGTTTTCGTGGCGCGCGGGGTTGACGAGGGCGTGGCTCAGCAACTGGAGCCACTCTGGAGCAACCTCGGGAGTCTTTTGGGCCAGAACCTTCTTTATTATAAACGAAGTCTTTGTGATCCTGTCACAGGTCTCTACGCTCGTCACTATCTTATTAACTGTCTTGATCGTGCTTTGCAGGTTTTTAGTCAGGAGGCGGGTCTTTCGGTAAAGGTTTCTTCAACATCATCTGATGGCAAGGGAGCAGAGAGGGGGTCAAAGAAAGAGGCTGGGAGGACAAGGGAGGTTGCAGACGAGGGTCAAGGTGAGAACCGGGATGGGAAGCAGGCTGGGAAAAATAAAAAAAGCCGAGCCCTAGAAAAGCAGATGACCGCTTTGGAGAGGGGAAGTTCCTTACCGGGCCTTGCTCCTTTTGTGGGTAGGGGGGCCATTGGTATAGTTGTTTTGCGGTTTTCCGCCCTTAAGGATGTGGTTAAAGAGTACGGTTATCAGTTCGCGGACAACTTAATGGTGGCTTTGGCTGACGCCATGACGGAGCAGTGTCCTGAACAGGTTATCGCCGCCAGAACGGGTGATTTTGAATTCGCCCTCGCGGTTCCCGCCGCGACAAAAACTTCTTGCGCCAATCTGGCAGGGGAGCTTGTTACGGCTTTAAGCGGTGTGTGCATTGAGCATCCATTGCGTCATGAAATGGTGGGGACAAGTGTTTCTGGCGGATTTGTTCTTTATCCCCAAGACGCCGCGGGGTCTTTTGCTTTAAAGCCAGCCCAGGAGCAGGCTCGGCTCTTGCTCCGTAAGGCCAGATTGGCGGCGGCCCTTGCCAGTGAACAGTTCTTTGACTGGAGCGGTAGGCAGGCTGTCATGGGTTTTGGCAATATTTTGACCGAAGGCGGACGTATCCTTGAGGTACTGCCCTTGTCAAGGGTTGTTGTGAGCTTGGGGAGCGCTAGCCACGCCAGAGAGGGGCAGCGCTTTTCGGTCTGGACGCTTTCGCCGGGTAATCTTTCGTCTGGTGGGACATCGTCTGGCGGGGCGTTTTCCAGTAGGCCCGCACCTTTGTATAAAGGCGAAATTGCCCTCATGGACGTGCACGAAAACCACGCGCACGCTGAAGTTTTACATTTGGGTGACCCTTCTTGGGACATACAGGCGGGTGACAGGCTTGTGTTGCTTCCCGAAGAGCAGGGGGCCAGTAGGCAGGAAGTTCAGGAAGAGAGCGCCTTACGTCGTGACCCTTTAACCGGTCTTTTGCGCTATGGGGACTTTTTAGCTCAGTGGACGGCCCAACGAGAGGATGCCAAGGGGTTTGTTTTGTCCCTTGTGCGCTTAGAGCCCAGCCAAGAAGGCGAGGCCAATCCCATGGACAGCAGTGTATCCAGCGTGGCAGACAGGGTGCGCGAAATGTTTGGCAAAGAGCATTTTGGCGGGCGCTATGGCCTTAACAGCCTCATTGTCTACCATCCTGAAGGGGATGTGGCGGCCCTTGAGGGGCATTACGCTACCTTGGCTCAAGAGATTGAAGAGCGTTTTAGTATTAAGGTGGCTGTTGGTTTGGCACCTTATCCTTATCTAAATTTCAGGAAAAGTGATATATTAGAAAATTGCCGGAAGGCCCTTGAGTACGCCCAGCTATTACCCAGCCCCCACATTGGTGTATTCGACTCCTTGGCTCTTAATATCAGCGCGGATAAGCGGTTTAGCCAGGGAGACACCTTCGGTGCCATAAAAGAGTATAAAACCGCTCTTTTAGCTGACGATGAAAATACTCTGGCCTGGAACTCTTTGGGCGTTTCGCTGGCGAACCTTGGGAAGCACACCGAAGCCGAAGAGTGTTTTCAAAAAGCCCTCACCGTGGACGCCCATGACATCATGGCACACTATAACCTTGGAACGGTTTACCAGATGACAGGTCAAAGCGAGGCGGCGGAACAAGCATTTTTTGCCTGTTTGGAACAGGATGAAGGGTATCTCTTTGCTCTTTTGCGTCTGGGCCAGTTGGCTGAGCAAAAAGGGGACATGGGTAAAGCTCGAACCTTGTATTCTCAAGCCTCGGGATTGCCCTCGGGCAAGGGGATGACGCATCGTCTTTTCGCCCGCATTGCATTGGCCGAAGGGAAAGGCTCAGAAGCGCGCGAACACCTCCACGCGGCCCTGGTTCATGACCCCCAAGACGCCCTCGCCCTTCAGCTTATGGCAGGTATTTATCTGGACGCCGGAGAAGACCCTGATATGGCGGCTTCCCTTGCCAGACAAGCTGTTTCTCTGCGGCCTGATTTGCGGACGGGTTGGTTAGAATTGGCCCGTGCCTTGGAAATAATGAACCACCATGATGAAGCCCGTCAGGCCAGATTACGCGCTGGCGCCTTGTAGTACATGATAATGAATTTGGCGAGGAGCAGAGGTCGGGATGTCGGCTTGTGTTTTGAAAGGGGGCCCTGTTGTTGAGCCCAATAAAAAGGAAGTGGCGTTGTGCCTGAGTTGCCAGAAGTTGAAACGGTTGTCCGTACCTTAAGACCGCAGATTGTAGGCCAAAGCATACAAAAGGTGGATATCCTGTTGCCAAAGGCTCTGGCCTTTGGCGAGGAGTTTTTACCGCATATTACGGGTCTGCCCATTATGAATGTTATGCGGCGAGCTAAGGTTATCCTTGTGGGTCTTGGGGAAGCGAGACAATCCCACTCCCTTTGGGACGCCTATCCCTTTTATTTGGCCTTTCATCTCAAAATGACGGGGAGCTTTTTTCTGCATCCCTTGGGCGCTCAGCCCATGCGCCATACCCGCCTTGTCTTTGATTTAGGTAATGGGCGTCTTTTTTTTGATGATATCCGCACCTTTGGCTATTGCCGCGTCATGCGCCCTGAAGACTTTTTATCCTGGGCTTTTTGGCAAAAGCTCGGGCCAGAACCCCTTGAAACAAGTTCTCTTGTTCTTGCCAAGCGGTTTAAAAACAAAAACACCTCCATTAAAGGCGCTTTGCTCGACCAAAGCGTTGTGGCGGGGGTGGGGAATATTTATGCTGATGAATCGCTTTTTCGGGCGGGTATTGCTCCTTCGGCCAAGGCTTCATCCTTATCCCTCGCCCGCTTGAGACGTCTTGGGGAGGCTGTTCAGGAAGTGTTGCAAATTTCCATTGACGAGTGTGGCAGTTCCATTCGTAATTATACCGATGCCTTTGGAAACGCTGGTTCGTTTCAGAATAATTTCATGGTATATGGTCGCAAGGGAGAAAAGTGCAAGACCTGCCAAAGTCCTTTATTAAGCCAGACCATCGCCACACGAACCACGGTCTTTTGTCCCGACTGTCAACGAAGGTAATCGAACCGACATAAGGGCGCGCCTACCCTTGTCTAGAAAAAAGATAGCCCCTATAGTGGGAACAGTAATCTACGGTTTTTGGGGCAAGGCACGCTGAGATGAAGCTGGTTGGTGAACATTCCACTTCCCTTGGCTGGGTATAGGGTGAAAGGAAGGGTCTTTTGGGGGACTTCCGGGTATACCGGGTACCGCCAGATATTTGTTGGATATCGCCAGATATTTTGGGAACGGCTGGATACTCCTGGCAATTGCTAGGGACTGCTCCAAAAATGGTAGTCGTGCAAACGCTATTTACCGTGATGTGTTGCATCATAATGATTGTAGCTTGAGACGGTTTTGAGCTAGAGATTAGCTCGTAATACTTCGTTGGGAGAGAGTATGAAACGTTTTTTATTTTCAACCGTTCTGGTTCTTGTCGCCCTTGTCCTGCTTGTGGTGGCTGGCGCGGGGATTTTTTTGTCTACTTTGGATTTGGGAAAATATCGGAGCCAGCTCTCGACGGTTGCTGAAAAAGCCTTGGGTCGCCCGGTTCTTATCGAAGGGGATATCGGGCACAGCTTAATGCCCCTCGGTTTAAGTTTGGAACGGGTAATTGTTAAGAATACGCCTGAGTTCGGCGCGGAGAATTTTCTTTTAGTGGAAAATGTCGCCCTCAAGGTTGATTTACCCAAGCTTTTAACGGGCACTGTCAGTGTTGATGAAGTCAGTGTGGGGAATGCCGAGGCGAACCTGGTGGTCAGCAAAGCTGGCAAGAAGAACTGGGAGTTTGGAGCGGCTAGCGATGGAGGTGGTGAAGGCGATGCCACCCGTGGCGAAGCCTTAGTGGATGACATTCCGGAAGGGGTAGGAGAGGCTGATTCCAAAGAACTGCAACTGAATATTAGTAACGTCACTGTCGATAATACCGCAGTGGCCTATGTTGACTTGAAGGGCGGGACAGATGTGGCCTTGCGCCTTGATAAGGTTGAATTTTCCAATATCGCTCTGGATATTGATATGCCTGTCGCTGTTAAAGGCGTTGTTGTTGACCGAAAAGGCGGTCAGCAGGTGAATTTTGCTTTAAAAAGTATTGTGAAAGCGGAAACAGCGGGAAATGTGCTTCTGCGCATAGAAGACCTCCAAGCCGATGTGGGTAAGGTCAACGCCTCGCAACAAATAAAAACCACTCTGAAGGGTGAGATACTTTATGAAGGCCAGTTGCAATCTGTTAATGTGAATGGTCTTTCGGGCACTGTCGGCGGCATTGATTTTTCAACGACTTTGGCAGCCATGCTCCCCGGTGGCCCCAATTTGGGCAAAGGCTATGACCTTGATGTTCGGGGCGAAGTCACCCTTGGAGATATAAACGAGGGGCACTTAGCGGCTCTTGGCTCGGCCCTTGGCGACACAAAAACAACGGATGCTAATGGGAAAGGGGGGAAGGCAAATAAAGGGGGTAGCGCGAAGGCTTCTTCGTCTGGCTCTTCTGGGTCAGCTCCTGATTTTTCAGCCCTGAAACCCTTGCTCGTTAAGCTGGCTATTACGGTAAAATCCTTTAGCCATGACGGATTGCGTCTTGATAATGTGAAAACTAACCTGAGTCTTGACGGGGGGCGTGTGACAGCGCCATATTCCTTTGCATTTTATGGCGGCGATATCGCAGGTACAGCCAGCGCGAACCTTGTGGGCAAACCCGTGAGCTGGAAAATTGACAACACCTCGACAGGGGTCAATATGGCGAACCTTATGATGGCGCTCACGAAAAAGTCCGATGTGACTGGTACCTTGGGAGCCAAAGCTTCTTTGTCCGGAACAGGCATGGAGCCTGATGTTATTAAGCGTACGGCGGCGGGCACCATGTCCTTTGTCTTGCGCGATGGTGTTGTAAAGGCTGACATGCCCAGTGATATTAAGAGTCTCCTCAATGTTCGGGATGGTATTCCCGTATCGCGGGCTGAAGGCAATTTTTCCCTTGGGGGCGGGGTCGTTCAGGTGCAAAAAATAGAAGCGGACTCTTCCCTCGCCACGGCCCAAGGCAAGGGGCAGGTGAATCTGCTGAAGGAAACCCTTGTCGTGACCTTGGACGTTCAGCCGGGCGGAGTGCCCCCCTCAATTCCTCTGGTCATTGATGGCTCCCTTAAGAATCCTTCCTTCAACTGGCATGCTTCACGTATGTTAGAGGACACGGCTCGACAGATTATAGAAGACCCCGTGGGATCCATCGGGCGCGCCATTGATATTCGTGAGGATTTAAAAAGTGGCGGTAAAGCGGCTGAAGAAAATATCAAAGGCCTTGGTAAGGAAATCGAAGGGGTTGGTAAAGAGCTTGAAGGTCTCTTTAGACGGAAAAAATAGTGTCATCCGCTCTCTTCGTCGTGAGCACGTTTATGCACTGCCTCGGCAGTGCCACTCAAAGGCTAACGGCCCTTCCTCCTTGAAGGAAAGGCCGTTATGTTATTTACAAACCGTCGCGCTTAAGCTCTAGTCTATAATAAGGCTGGTGTCAGCGCGCAAGCGAGGTTCAGCCGGATAGGTTCCTTTGTAGAGGCCAAAGGCGGCGGAGCAATAGCAGGCGTAGCCTTGGGGGATGCCAAGTTCTGTCATGTAGGCCCTAAACTCCTCATCTTCATGAACAAAGCAAAGCTGGTTTATCCAGCAAGAGGCTATGCCCATGCTGTGGGCAGCCAGAAGCATGTTTTGCAGGGCGCAAGCGCTGTCCATGTCGGGGCAATGGGTTTCGTTGGGGTTGGAGAGCACCATAATAAAGAGGGGAGCCCCATAGTTAAGGCTGTAGGAAGGATTAAGAAGCGTGTCGGTATAGCGGGATTTGGGGAGGCGAGCCGTTGCTTCGCGTGTTTTTTGAAGAAGCGTTGCGATGGCTGTGTAGCTTTTGAATACCGCGAAAAAACGAGATTGAAGGTTGCGTGAGCTCGGGGCAATCTTCCCTGCGGAAATAATGGTTTCAATTTGCGCGTCCGTAAGGGAATCGGGTCTAAACTTGCGCACACTGCGGCGTGTTTTAATGGCGGTGATAACATCCATATTCTACCCCACTGTTCGTTTAAAAAGTTTTTCAAGTTCTTTTTTGCCAAAGCGTAAAAGAATAGGTCGTCCGTGGGGGCAATGCATGTTTTCAGGCGTGGCGAGCCATTGTTGCAAAAGCCCCGCCGCTTCGTCGGCTGTGAGAATGTGGCCCGCCTTAATGGCGGCGCGGCAAGCCATCATATGAAAAATGTCGTCAAAGCCTTCGGTTTTGTCTTCGAGGATATCTTGAAGGAATTGCAGGGCTTGTTTGCGAGGCAACAAAGGAGGCAGGCCGGAAACCATGAGGGTGGAGCCGTCAAGTTCTGTTTGATAGCCTAATTGCGTGAGTTTGGCGACGGATTGTTCATACTGCTCCAGCTCACTGTCTTGGAGGGCGAGTTGCTCTGGCAGGGCTAGGAGTTGGCAACTTCCCGCGCTGTGGCTGGCGGCGATATGAGAAAGAAGAACACGTTCATGGGCGGCATGTTGATCCATGAGCAAAAGTTCATCGCCATGGACGAGTATAAGATAGGTCGTCGCCACTTGGCCAAGGCAGGTTATGTCGCCTACCTGTATGGGATAACCGGAAAGCACCGCATGGGCTGAGGGGGCTTGGTAAGGGCGGGGAGCCGAATCGTCGCCTTGTGAACGACCATAGCTGGTAGAGTAAGGCTCTTGTACCATGTGCGAGTCGTGAGGGGGTGGCGACGAGGCCGCCATAGGCCCTTGGGCTGCCTGCAAGACGTTTGGGCTGCTTCCTAAGGGAGACGAAAAATAGGCCTGGGCATGGGATGTACTATGGGATGAGTCATTGTCCGAGTCCGAGTCATGGGCAGGGACATTGACTGGGAAGGGGAAGGCTCTCCCTGATAGTGTGTCTGGATTCCCTGAGGGCGAACTTGCAGGGGAAAGATGGGTAGGAAAAGGGTTGCCAGCGGAATTATCACCAGAAAAAGTGTTACCAGAAAAATTATTGTTTATGATCGTCTCGCCAGAAACGGAGTCGTAAGGGCTTCGTTGTTGACCCGGAATAATGGAGGGGGAGTCCACAGAGCCCCAGAAACCTAGGGGGCTGGAGGTTGGGGAGTGAGGTGTTTGAGTGTCTTCATTGGACTCAGCACTCAAGAAAATGGAGTTCTTGGCAAAGGCGTTATCAATGCTACGCATGATGGCGCTAAAAAGAGCGCGTTCATCACGAAAGCGAATTTCGGTTTTAGCGGGGTGTACGTTAACATCAATTTCTTTGGGGTCAATGTTAACAAAAACAACTCCCTGCGGGTATTCGCGAGAGGTTAATCTGCCTTTATAGGCCTGTCTTACGGCGCTTATCATAAGCTTGTCGGTAACTGGTCTATTATTGACATACAGTAAAAGCCGATCGCTTTTCCCTTGGGTGGAATGGGGCGCAGAGACAAACCCGCTGACTTGAATTTCGTGGTGGGCCATGTCAATGGGCAAAAGGCTTTCTATGACCGAAGCGGGCCAAATACCCGCGAGCCTGTCAATGATACTCATACCCGCCGGCATGGTGAACATTTCCTTGGTGCCTGTTGTAAAGGTGAAGGAGCAGTGAGGTTGAGCAAGGGCAAGGCGAGTGACGATGTCTTGGCAACGCCGCAGTTCTGTGGCAGGGGTTTTTAAAAATTTAAGGCGGGCTGGCACGTTGGCAAAGAGGTCGCGAATGACAATGTGGGTTCCTTCGTGCAGAGCGCAGGGGCCTTCTTTTGCGATGGAGCCATAGTGCGCTTCAACGTAATATCCTGCTGGTTGAGGGGCTCCTTGTGCTTTTGAGTCGCTAGGGTGGGCAGAGGTGGAAGGCTCGCCTGCCAAGACTTCAGAAGGGGGGGCGCTGGCAAAGGCGCTTTCAATGCGCAATATACTGACCGAGGCTATGCTGGGCAGAGCTTCGCCTCTAAAACCATAGCTGGCTATATTGGTAAGTTCCTGGAAAGAGGTAATTTTACTGGTGGCATGACGGGTGAGGGCGAGGGGAATGTCACCAGAGGGGATGCCTTTACCATTGTCGCGAATGGCAATAAGGCTTTGTCCACCGTCTTCCACGGTAATATGTATGGTTGTACTGCCGGCGTCGAGGCTGTTTTCAACAAGCTCTTTAACAACGCTGGCAGGACGTTCAACAACCTCACCCGCGGCAATTTGGTTTTGTAGGCCTTCGGGTAAAAGTTGTATATGGCGGTAAGAAGTATTCATGAAAAATGTGTACCACCCTCGGTTGCCTTTAGTAAAGTGAGAGGAAAGCTCATCTCTGGCTTGCCGAATTTTGTTCGTGGGAATAAGGGTTGCACATTGAAGAAAATGTTTTATACTTCTTATTAAGGCGATTCATTCAATTTTCCTGCTCATTTTCCTTTTTTATTTTCGCCTATTCTTGATATATTGAGGGACTCATGAATTTTGGTAATCATTTTTTTCATCTAACAAAGACAGGCGGTGCTTTCGCCACAGAACTCGCTTTGTCAAAACCAGCCTCTGCCAAGCTCTCCTATGACCCTGAGCTTTTGTATGTTGAGTGTCAGGTGTGCGGAAAACCCGTTCTATGGGAAGCCGGGAAAACGACGGAACTGCTGAAAGCTGCTGATATTGATATGCACGCGCTGGATCATGCCTGTTTGTTGCTGTCTGACGGTTGCCCCTTATGCCGACCTGAAGAATGGGAAGGGTTTAACCTCTCCATTGTGCGTCTCGCGGGGATTCCCATCGAAGACGCCTTACATATGCTTAAGCCCGGAGGCAACGCGTAGTTGTTCTTCTTTTTTGAAGAGTATTATGGCAGGCTGGCTCGCTCGTTCCATCGGGCAATGAGCCAGCCTTTTTTTTTAAGACCATTTGTCGTTGAGATGGCATTGTTTTCGGCTCAGCAAGTCAAACTGAAAAGCTAGACCATACGGATACACGGCAAGTATCTCATAAGGGCAATGACGAGCGGGGCGGGCATACGGAAGACACAGACGATGAGCACAAAGGACGAGTCAAAAATATCAAAAATTCGTAAGCTCTTTCGGTATGCTAAAAGTAGCGCTGGCGCAGACTCAGTGGTATAAAGTGAAAAAAAGCTTGTTATGAAAAAAATAGCCTCCCCCCATGCACCTTGCCTACCCTCTGTTCAGAACCCTCAGGTTTGTCAGAACTCGCACGCCTGTCAGATTTGCCAAGACGGTCAGGTTGGCAGTCAGGTTGACGCCAAGGGCAAATCCCTTTCGTCTAAGGCGGGGCTTGTCTTTTTTAGCGGCGGCACCGCTTTGAACGAAACCGCCAAGGTCCTTGCCAGCAGGTACCCTTCAACGCATATCATCACTACCTTTGATTCCGGCGGAAGTACGGCGGAGCTACGAAAACACTTGAGCATGCCCGCTGTGGGGGATATCCGATCCCGTCTTTTAGCCTTAGCCGATGATAGCCAGCCAGAGGTGGTCGCTCTCAAAAATCTGATGGCCCATCGCTTGCCCCGTGACAAAGCTTCTTTGGAGCTGGAACTGGCGGCTTTGGGCGAAGGCTCACATCCTCTTTTACAAGATTTAACTGCCGTGTGGGCAGAGATGGGCGACTTTGTGAGGCAGGGGTTGGCAGAATTCACACCCATGGCGAGTCCTACCTTTGGCTATGGCGGAGCCTGTGTGGGGAATATTCTCCTTGCCGTGCAATATTTTCGGTCTGCTAGGGATTTGCAGGAGGCGGTGGATTTTTGGGGGGGCTATCTTCGGGTGCAGGGACTGGTTGTGCCCGTTAGCGAAACCTTGGCGCATTTGGCAGTGGCCTTGGAAAATGGCGAAAAGCTTGTGGGCCAGCACCGATTTACCGGAAAACGTGAACAGCGGATTCAATCCCCCATTGCTGATATCTGGCTTGTTGAAGGGGCGGGAGAGCACAATGAGTGTTTTGGAGGGTGTGAAGACGCGCGAAAAACACGGGCAGGAGCAGACTTGGCAACTGGCCCGGTGGTAGACTCAGTAACCGACGCGACACCGCAACAGGGCTCGCAGGGAGCAATAACAAAGGGCGCTCATTGTTGCGTGTTTCCCGCCAGAGCGGAGGTGGAGGCCAATAAACTGGTTCCTTTAGCCATTGCTGAGGCTCAGTGCCTTTGCTATCCCATCGGCAGTTTCTTCTCCAGCGTGGCGGCGAATTTACTCGTCAAAGGCGTAGGGCAGAGCATAGCCCGTGCTTCTTGCCCCAAAATATTTATTCCCAACCCCGGCGCTGACCCTGAGCTTTTGGGTCTCACCCTTATTGAGCAGGTGCGGTTTTTGTTGCGCCTTTTACTTCGGGACGCCCCTCATGCCAGACCCTGTGAATTAATGAACGGTCTTGTCATTGATAAGCGCGGTTCCTATATTGGCGGCCTGGCGAGGGATGACTTAAAGGCTCTTGGTATCGAGTTGTACGAAGCTCAACTATTGGATGAGGAGGCATTGGGAAGGGGGGATTTGTATATTAGCGGTACATTATTGGCTCAAGAGCTCCTCAGGCTTTTTGCTCCAGCCTAGCTGTCCCCCCAGCCTAGCTGTCCCCATAGTTACCAGACAGCCGCATTGCCCTTGCTGGCGGGCTCACGTGCCAGCTGGCCTCAGTGGGTCAGGTTGGCGCAATTAGGGTGGTGCTGCCGGATTGGCGCGATTAGATTGTCACGGTGGTTTACGCGTGTATGTTACTTGCTCGCAGGACAAGGCCCGTACAGCCGGGCTGTGGAGCAAAGTCGATGCGGACAGCGTAGAGGGCGTTCAAGGGGCACCAGCGTAAAAGTCGGCGGGTGGTTCGTCGCCAGTGAGGTGAATTGGGAAGAAGGCGGGGGGGAATGTTGATAAAAAACCAATGAAAATGGCTTTTGGGGAATTCATTTTTGAGCAGATGGCGCATGGCGAGGGGGTTGCAGGTGGAGTAGGCTGTGGCATAGAGTGGTTTTTTTTGGAGCTTGCCCAGGGCTACCTTTGCCCTAAAGGGTGAGAAACTGTTGGCAAAGACAATGACAAGTCCCGCCACGGTTACTCTGTGCAGTTCCTTGACCACACTCGTTAGGGCGGTAAGGCTTGGTGTTTCTAGGGCGCCGAGGTAAAAGGCGTAGTCAAAAAAATTGTCGTCACACATGAGGGAGTCGGGGCGGGAGAGCATGTATTCGGCCCTCTGTCCAAGGGTGGCTTGAGCCAACCCTAAGCCCTGCGAAGTGGCGGCGTGAGCCGTTAGGTCAAAACCTGCCTCCCAGAGATGGGGTAAGTGAAAGCCAAATTCGGCGTTAAGCACGAGCAGGCGCTGGTTTCGGCGTGCCCAGTGGGCGCACAAAATGGGCATGGCTTCGCAGATAGTTTCGTTGACAATCTCTTGGGCAGATTGCGGGGGGCTGGTTAGCCTCGAAAAAAAAGATGATGACTTTGGCATGGTGGGCGCCTGCGTAAACCCTTTGTTGTGTGTTGCTCAAGAAAAGAATACCATACGCGCGCCACAGGGAAAAGTCCCCTAGGCCAAAAAAATACGGGTATATCGCTCCAAAGGGTAGCTATGAAACAAAGAGTAGAAGAATTAGTGAAAAGACCAGAAATCCTTGCTCCAGCGGGAGACATGGAAAAACTCCGCACAGCGGTTCTGTATGGAGCCGATGCTGTATATTTGGGTGGGAAGGAACATAATTTGCGAGCGGCGGCGCAAGGCTTTAGCGGCGACGAGCTGGTGAGGGCTGTGGAGCATGCCCACGCCCACGGCTCTCGTGTGTATTACTGCATTAACAGCTTATTTCGAGAAGAGGAGATAGCCACCCTGCCTGCCTCTATAGAAGCGGCTGCGGAGGCAGGGGTAGACGCTTTTATTGTTGCCGACGCCGGCGCTTTTCAATTGAAACAAACTTACGCTCCGCATACCCCTGCCCATATGTCTACTCAGCTTAATACCTGTAACAGCGAAGCCATAAAATTTTGGCGGGATATGGGGGCGACGAGAGTGAACCTGGCTCGTGAGCTTTCCAGTCGAGAGATTCATGCCATTGGTCAAGCGGTTCCTGATATGGAGCTGGAAGTTTTCACCCACGGCGCCATGTGTTTGGCTTTGTCGGGGCAATGCCTTTTATCGGCTTGGCTCAATGATAGACCAGCCAACTCCGGCCGTTGCACACAGCCTTGTCGTTTCCAATACCGTCCGCATGAGCCAGCGCAAGGGGCTGGCTTTGCCAGCGTGGCGGCAGCTGAAGAATCAGAAGAAAGAGTCGAAAAAGGAATAAGACAGGACGGTTCGACCCTTCAGGGGTTGGAATATGGCGAAACCAAGGGCGGAGGCTTAGCCGCTTCGCTGGTGGTAGAAGAGAGCCTGCGTCCCGGCGAACCCTTGTGGGAAGTACAGGCCTGCGGCCCTGAAGGACAGGCGGGTTTTAGTTCCATGTGGGCCATGGAAGACTTATGCCTTATGCCTTATGTTCGCTGGTTAAGCGAGCATGGCGTGGCTTCGCTTAAAATCGAAGGGCGTATGAAAGGGGCGGCTTATGTGGCGCACGCCGTGGACGCTTACAAAAGCGCCGTCACCTGTTTGGCTGAAGGAAGAGCTTTTAATTACCACGAATACATGGCGGAATTGCTCCATACGGCGAGTCGTCCTTTGGGGTCGGGCTTTTTCTTGCCTCATAAACGCCGTAATTATACGGAAGAAATGGGGACTGTTCCCGCGGCTTGGCAACAAGAACTGGAAACAAAACAGCATCTTCTGGCCGCCTTGGTGCAAGATGTCCAACAACGAGAAAAAGGAACTTTCTCCCTTGCCATGCGGGGGCAGTGGAAGAAAGGATACGATCTTGAGATAATGCTCCCGGGTCTTAAGCGACCAGTGGTGAGGGCGGGTGAGTTTTTCATTGAGAATCGAGAAGGGCAGACTTTGGACGTTGCCAACTCAGGGCAACAGGTGGTTTTGCAACTTGGTGATAACGCTGAAAATGTGGCGAAAGCCCTTCAGGCGGGCGTCTTTGTTCGGGTTATTAGGAAGGACTAAGCCCTTTGGGGGAATCCTTTTAAGGCTTGGTTTGCAAAAATACCCAAAGCACTGTCTTGGCTGAGAGTCTCTTGAGAGAAGGATAGGCAAGGAGGAGCTGAAAGGGGAAGTTTTGTGGTTTCCCGCCCGCATGCCGATGCGACCAATGAGCTAAATATCAGAAGCGAATAAATACAAAGAACTCAGTCGTTGAAAGCGCCTGACAGCCGTTGAGGGGACAAGTGCACTTTTTCCTCTCATTGACGGGAGTTCTATATGAAACGCCAACCCATACTTGAGTTTGGCGTTTTGTTGTTTGTGCGTAGCAAACAGGATGCAAGAAGAGCGAGAAACAGGGGTTTGGCTGGTGCTATGAAGGGTGGAACGCATAAAAAACAGCGGGGGGACTGGACTAATGAAAAAACAGACTTACTATTGTATCCAGAACACCATGCTCACGTAGAAGAGCAGATAAATTTCTACTGATATTTCATTTACTAAGGGAGATTATATAAATGGGAAAAATTATAGGTATAGACCTTGGAACAACTAACTCCTGTGTATACGTCATGGAAGGGAAGGAGCCAAAGTGCATCACCAACCCTGAAGGTGGACGCACCACCCCTTCTATTGTCGCTTTCACGGACAAAGATCGACTGGTTGGAGATATTGCCAAACGTCAGGCGGTAACCAACCCTGAAAGGACTGTTTATGGTATTAAGCGCCTTGTGGGTCGTAAAGAAAAAAGCAAAGAAGTAAAAGAATGGACAAAGCACATTCCCTACAAGCTTGGCAGTGATAAGAATGGTGACGCCGCCGTTATGGTAGAAGGCCGCACCTACACCGCCCCTGAAGTTTCCGCCATGATTCTTGGTAAGCTTAAAGCTGACGCCGAAGCCTACCTTGGCGAAACCGTGACCGAAGCCGTTATTACTGTTCCTGCTTATTTTAACGATGCTCAGCGTCAGGCCACCAAAGACGCAGGACGTATCGCAGGTCTCGACGTTAAAAGGATTATTAACGAGCCAACGGCCGCTTCTTTGGCCTATGGTGCCGATAAAAAAGCTAACGAAAAAATCGCTGTATTTGACCTTGGTGGCGGTACCTTTGATATTTCTATCCTTGAAGTTGGCGACGGCGTTGTTGAAGTTCGCGCTACCAACGGCGACACCGCCCTTGGTGGAGAAGACTTTGACTTGCGCATCATCAACTGGATGATTGAAGAGTTTAAAAAAGAGACCGGCATTAACCTCGGTGATGACCGTCTGGCCCTTCAGCGCTTAAAAGAAGCCGCTGAAAAAGCCAAAAAAGACCTGTCTTCTTCCATGGAAACCGAAGTAAATCTGCCCTTTATCACGGCAGACCAAACCGGGCCAAAGCACTTGCTCATGAAGCTCACCCGCGCCAAACTCGAAACCATGGTTCAAGACCTTGTGGACAGAACCTTAAAGCCTTGTAAAGCCGCGTTGTCTGACGCGGGTCTTAAAGCTTCGGAAGTTGACGAAGTTGTTTTGGTTGGCGGCATGACCCGTATGCCCCTTGTTTTGCAAACTGTTATAGACTTCTTTGGCAAAGAGCCAAACCGCTCTGTGAACCCTGATGAAGTTGTTGCCATGGGCGCCGCCATTCAAGGTGGTATCTTGGCTGGTGACGTGACTGACGTCTTGCTTCTTGACGTAACGCCTCTTTCCTTGGGCATTGAAACCCTTGGCGGTGTTATGACCAGACTTATTGACAGAAACACCACCATTCCTACACGTAAAAGCCAGACCTTTACCACAGCGGCTGATAACCAGCCCTCAGTTTCCATTCACGTTTTGCAAGGTGAAAGAAACATGGCTGGTGACAACATGACCCTTGGTCGCTTTGAGTTGACAGGTATTCCACCTGCCCCTCGCGGCATGCCTCAGGTTGAAGTTACCTTTGATATCGATGCCAACGGTATTGTCAGCGTTTCTGCCAAAGACCTTGGAACAGGAAAAGAACAAACCATTCGCATTACCGGAAGCTCTGGTTTAAGCGAAGACGAAATCGAGAAAATGGTGAAAGAAGCTGAGCTTCATGCTGATGACGATAAGAAGAAATTGGAACTTATCGAAATCCGCAACCAGGCCGATGGTCTTGTTTATGCTACTGAAAAATCCTTGTCCGATATGGGTGACAAGATTGAAGACAGCCTGAAAGAAGAAATTAACACCAATGTCGCCGCTTTAAAGGAAGTTAAAGATCAAGACGACCTTGAGGCCATTAAAGCCGCCATTGACGCTCTTTCGAAGGTTTCTCATAAACTGGCCGAACAGCTCTATGCGCAAAAGTCGCAAGAAGGTCCAGCCGGAGAAGAAGGCGGAGCCGCGCAACAAGATGAACATGAAGATGTTGTCGACGCCGACTTCACCGAAGTAAAAAAAGACTAAGACTGCTTTGCGCTGGTACTCCCTTGCCAGTTTACAGCAATGAAAAAAGCCCCTGTTCAACAGGGGCTTTTTTGTATATGCTCGCCCTTACGCATACTGGTAAAGGAAAACGATATCCAGTATACTGCACTACAAGGGTCAATTTCTTTGGCTCGATGCATTCAACTCAATGTTTTTATTATATATTCCAAAAGGCAATCTGGGTTTTTAATGGCCCTCAAAATGGCAGGTTGTTTCTGACCTTTGTCTTTTTGGGATTTTTGGCAATACTATAAGGTGTTTTATCGATATAAGGAGAGGCGCATTATGAGCAATATTCTAGTAACAGGGGTGGCTGGTTTTATTGGCTCCGCTGTTTCAAAACGCTTGCTAGAAGCGGGACATACTGTGGTTGGCATTGATGACTTGAGCACCGGAGTGAAAAGAAATATTGCCGAAGGTATGGAGTTTATTAAAGGTGGCTGTCATGATACAGCGACCTACACAGCCATAGAGGGTCGCAAATTTGATACCATCATCCACCTCGCCGCTCAAAACGGAAGCGCCGTAGGGTTTGGCAATCCCCTCCACGACCTTGAGGTCAATACGGTTGGGAGCTATCAGTTGCTTGAGTTCGCCAAGAGAAACGAGTGTAAACGGTTTATTCTTGCCAGCTCAGTGGCTGTCTATGGCTCGAAAAGTGATATGCCTGTCACCGAAAAGGAAGTGTGCGAGCCACAGTCCTTTTATGGCGCCCACAAGCTCACTAGTGAAAATTATCTGCGTATCTATCAAAAATATGGCATCGCCACCACCGCCTTACGGCTTTTTAACGTCTATGGGCCAGGCCAAAATATGGTGGCTCCAACCCACGGTATTATTAGTATTTTTATGGAAATGCTGGTGTCGGAAGGGCATATTGTCATTAAGGGGAGCCCGAACAGAATTCGCGACTTTATTTATATTGACGATGCTGTTGAGGCTTTTATGATGTGCCTGGATAACCCCGATGCCGCTAACCGGGTCTTTAACATCGCCAGAGGAAACGCGCACAAGGTTGGCGAAGTGGTAAACCGCTTGCGAGCCATCTCTAAAAAAGCCGTAACTCTTGAATATTTCGGTTCAACCGAAGGGGACGTGCGAAGCGTTTACGCTGATATTTCCTTGGCGACCGAGTTATTAGGCTTTATTCCAGAGGTTTCCCTTGAAGAGGGTATCCGCCGTATGTATCAGTGGTACACCGAAGGAAAAGAGTAGATTTTCTTTTTGAGACATCCGTTGGGGTGTCTTTTTTGTTGCTCTTGATGACATGCTTTTTATACAAAAAGGTACGGAAAAATCCGTACCTTTTTGTCTTTGAGGCAAAGAATGAGGCTCCTCGATGAATGGGCGAAGGGATGCCCTAGTTCAAACGGTATCTTTCCCTATGAAGAAAATACTACTTCGTGCCGAAAATTTTATCGCCAGCGTCGCCGAGGCCTGGGATAATGTAGCAATTGGCGTCGAGTTTTTCATCCACGGAAGCCACGAAAATATCCACATCGGGGTGAGCGGCTTCTAGGCGGGCAATGCCTTCGGGGGCAGCGACCAGAAAAAGGCCGATGATATGCTTGCAACCTGCTTCTTTTAGGAGGTCGATGGTCGCCACAAGGGTGCCTCCGGTGGCAAGCATGGGGTCGAGGATGACCGCCGTGCGTTTTGCCATGTCGCTGGCGAGTTTTACATAGTATTTAACAGGCTCGTGAGTCTCTTCATTTCTAAACATCCCCACAACGCTCACTTTGGCGCCTGGAATCATGTCGAGAAAACCGTCGAGCATGCCTATGCCAGCGCGCAAAATGGGGACTACGGTCATCTTTTTCCCTTTAATGCGCTCGACTGTGACAGGGCCGGCCCAGCCCTTAACGGTGGCGGGTTCCGTTTCAGTGGCCTTGGTCGCTTCGTAAGTGAGCAGGCGGCAAATTTCATTGGAAACAGCCCTGAATTCACGCACAGGTAAATCGTGTCGGCGTAAAATTCCCAGCTTATGCTTGACGAGGGGGTGGTCAACGATATGAACGGCCATATGATACTCCTGTCTAAAGGCTTGTTGGTGTGTGGCTTATGAATTATTAGCGCTTTAAGTGAAGGGACTTGAGGGTATGAGCGCAGACCTGCGCCTGCCCCCGTTCCTCGTTGGTTTAAAAGCGACTTGGCGTAGCTGATACAGGCATGGTTGTAAAACTAAGAAAGCCGGCGGTCAAGCCCGCGCTTAAGGGAATGAGGTTTTGATTGTCTATTATAGTGGCAAGGGCTATGCTGGCTTGCCAGTCGAACTGGTTCTTTTTTTACTCCTTAACCTCACAGAGACAATGGAAAAACTCACTAAAGAATATACAGTCAATGTCGTCGACCAAGGGCAACGCCTCGATAAATATCTTGCTTCGCAACTTGCTGGGGAATATTCACGCCAAAAAGTTCAGGATTATATTAAGGAAGGCGAGGTGAGCGTTGACGGCGCGGTGCAGTCTGTGCCCAAGTTTCCCCTTCAGGCCGGGAGTGTCGTTGTTATCCGCGTGCCTGTTTTGGCTCGCCGCCTTCAGCCGGAAGATGTGGATTTTGATGTTTTATACCACGACACGGACATCGCCCTTGTCAATAAACCCCCTTCGCTGGTGGTTCATCCAGAGGTTTCTGCCGCGCTTTTGTCCGAAGGGTCGCCAACCTTGGCTCATGGGCTGGTAAAACGTTTCCCTGAACTTGGCGGAGAAGATGATTTGAGACCCGGCATCGTCCACCGTTTAGATAGGGATACCAGCGGGTTACTCCTTGTTGGCTTAACGGAAGAGGGAAGGGAATATCTCACTGACCTTTTTGCCGCGCGCGCCGTGCATAAAGAATATTTGGCGCTGGTGCAGGGTGTACCCCATGAGCTTGAAGGAGAAATTGACTTCCCCATCGGGCGTCACCCCGTAAAGAAAATCAGTATGGCTGTTGTGGCGGATGGCAAAGAAGCCCTTTCGCGCTATCGGGTTATTTATGCCAGTGAAGACGGGCGTTTTTCTGTTGTGGCTGTTTCTATTATTACAGGCCGCACACACCAGATTCGGGTACATTTTAGTGCCATAGGGCATCCCATTATTGGCGACACCCTTTATGCCGATAAGGGGTACCGGGTGGATGATGGCCTGGCTACTCCGCTGGTCGCCTTGAAAAAAAAGAAGAGTATGGAAACGGGCGAAGACGAATGTATGACGAATGTACCCCTGCCCCTGCCAAAAAGACAAATGCTGCACGCTTGGAAATTGGCTTTTCCTTACGAACCAGAGCATATCCTTGAACAAACTTCCCTTGTCCAAGTGGCTGACGGGTGGTTTCAAAGCACCTGTCCCCCGCCCGAAGACTTTATCCAGACTTTGGAGTCGCTCCTGCATAAACCGTTGCGCGTGGTGGTTACCGGTATGCCGGGAAGCGGCAAGTCAAGCTTTAGCCAATGCTTTAAGGCCATGGGTGTGCCTGTGTTTAGCGCTGATGCTTGTGTTAAAGAATTGTATGAGGCGGAAGGCGACGGCACCCGTTTATTGGCTATGCGGTTTGGTGAAACCTATGTGCATGAGGGCGGTATTGATAAAAAAGTCCTTGGCGAGGCTATGAGACAATCGGATAGCTTACGGCGTGAAGTTGAGGATATGATACACCCCCTTGTCTATCACGCCCTTGAAGATTTTTGGCGCGAGCAGACGGGGCAGCCCATTATTGTGGCAGAAATTCCCCTTTATTTTGAATCCGAGCCTCAACCTGTGGATTATGTCCTTGGGGTATCTTGCCCCTATGAGACGAGGGCTGAGCGTTTGCGTGAAAAGAGAGGGTGGGGCGAAGATATTATTGAAGGCATGGAACGTTGGCAGTTATCCGAAGAGGATAAAATGGCGCGGTGTGACCTTGTGGTTGCCAATGATGGCGATCTGTCCGATTTACAAAAAAAGGCCGCAAGTATCGTTGACCATCTCAAAGAAAAATCCCTTTTACAAAGGAAGCTCGAAATTGAGAGCATTGTGGAAAAATGGGAACAGCAGTCCCTGCTGGAAGCATAAAAAGAGTTGAGGTGGGGGGAACACTACCGCTTCCTTTGATTTTTTATGTTCAGAAGCTCCTTTAAAGAGAACTTTTAGAGTGTGGTGGCCTAAAGATAGAGTGTATCGAAGGTTTTTAGGGCGTTGAGATGGTTTCACTGGAGCTCTTTTGGGGGAATATTGAAGACCATAGCCGGCATGGGGGGTGATATAATTGGGGGTGTCTGACGACTCTGTGTTTGCTATGAGGGGGGGAGTTAGGGTATGGTTGCCCATCATTCATCATAAAAAATCTCTTCTGAGCTTTCGGAAGAATGCGTATTATAGAAAAGGAGCTAAGATATGTCGGCTAAATGTGGAAAATTTCATCAAGCCATTGTGAGTGTGGTAAAAGTTGCACTCCTTTGCGGGTTAATGGTTTTTGTTAGCGCATGCGCGTCTAAAGAGACGGGTTCGGACGAGGGGGACGCTTCGTCCAGCGCTCCTGCTACTGGCGCTAATAAACGCGAACTGGTCTATGGTATTAACGTTATATTGCCCGAAGGCTGGGTGATTGCCTCCAGCGCTGACGCGGGTGTGGCTGAAGATGCGGAAATCCTCAACCACGTTAATAAGGGCGAGCGAGTAGGTATTTTGAGCATTTATAGAGCAAGTCAAAATGGCAGCGATGCCACAGGTGGCATTTCTGTATTTGTCGTCAATGCGAAAAAAGACTTCATGCCCGAAGAAGAGGCATCGAAGCTGACGGCTGAGGCTACGGCTCATTTAAGTGAAGTGATTATTAAGAAAGACCGTGAACTTGCCGCCGAGAAAAAAGCGAAAAGTCCCATATTGGAGTGGAAACTTACCCGCGAAATGGTCAACGGCAGGTTGGGCTTATTGCATACGGGCCTCGCTGAAGGGCCGGCTGGGAAAGTCAATATTTTGAATGCTGATATTTACCTCCCTAACGGCGTAGGTGTTGCTGTCAAATCCGCAGGTAATGCGGAACCAGGAACCGCCGCTGTTTTGCGTAACTTCCTTAACAGTATTCGCGTTAATAAATAGCGCACTGGTTATCAGCTCAGTAAAGCGTAAGGGAAGGCTCTGCCTTCCCTTTTTTTATGGGCGCAAGAGAGTCGCTACCCTCTGCTGAGAAACTTTTTTGAGAAATTCTATCTGAGAATCTGAAGAAGTGTTTGTGGGGGAGTGAAAGAAGAGGGTGAGTCTTTGGGGCTCTGGCCCATCCCCCGATAAGGGCAAGATGCCTTTGTAACCCCATGAAGCAACGGCAGTAATCCGCTGACAGAGAAATTTTGGCGTGAATTCCTTGAATGTGCTGGTGCTGATAGACCCGTAGGGTAAGACATTGGCAGGTGTTGGGCCGTTGTCCTACGGGGAGTGGATGTTAGCGTTGTTGAAGCTTGAGACTGTTGGCTTGGGTTGCTTTTATAAGTCTTCAAGGGAGAGGCGGGCGAATTCCTTTTCAGCCAGCTCAAGATGAGCTTCATCAAGGCTTTCGAGGGTGATTTTGGGTGAACTGTCGATTCCATTATGGTGCTTGTGGGTAGAGCGCCAATAAAGGGGGTCATAGTGTTCTTTGAGCAACCCTTCGACCAGTTGCGGATATTCTTCGTTATCAATGAATGCAAACCAGTTTTGGAGGACGGCCTTGCTGTGGTAGGGGGCAAGGCGGGTAATTTTATCTCGTAAAAGCTGGGGGTTGTTTATGTAACAGATATAGTCTTCGCATAAAAATCGAACACGCTCGTCAAAGGGCACCTCTATCTGGAGGCAGGGGCTTTCTTGCATTTTTTGGAACAAGTCGGGAGGCAGGCTGAGATGTCCAATGCGTCTGCTTTCAGATTCAATGAAAACTGGTTTATGCGGCGAAAAATGACGGAGTTGTTCGTAAAGCTGTGTTTCGAAGAAGCGTTGGCTTGGTTGGGCTTCTCCCGGCAAAAGGCCAAGGAGGGATCCTCGGTGCTTGGCGAGGGCTTCAAGGTCGAGTATTTGGTGCTCGTTTTTGGCTAAGGCATGGAGAAGACGGCTTTTCCCCGAGCCAGTAGGCCCGCACAAAACAATGAAACGCAGAGCTTGGGGCAGGGTTTCTAGCTGAGCAAGGATATATTGTCTATATGCTTTATAGCCGCCTTGGAGTTGACGGGCAGGCCAGCCAACCTCCTGCATAATATGCACAACACTGCTACTTCGCATACCGCCACGCCAGCAATAGACCAAGGGGTTCCAGTACTTTTTATG
Organism: uncultured Desulfovibrio sp.; assembly: GCA_964647835.1. Taxonomy (GTDB): domain Bacteria; phylum Desulfobacterota; class Desulfovibrionia; order Desulfovibrionales; family Desulfovibrionaceae; genus Frigididesulfovibrio. The sequence goes on from CAZYJQ010000002.1 coordinate 75,223, forward strand.
GTTTTTCAAACACTTTTGGAGATATTCACTCATATTGCGGGCAATGTAGGCGGCGCCGAGTTTACGGGCTTCAAAGGGATTATGCTTATACAAAGTGCCCACCTCTACCCTCTCTTCATTGTTGAGGGCAGGGTAGTTGACGGCGCCATATATATGATCTTCGGCAAACTCCGCTGGGGAGCGAACGTCAATAATGGCGTCAAAGGCGTTTAAAGACTCGGCGTCGAAGGGGAGGGGGCCGAGGCGTTGGCTCGGAGAACGATGGGGTTCCATGTGAAAGTCTTGGCTATGTTTTGACATGAGAGAAATGCGATTGGTTAAATAAAATAATGGGAGAGAAGAGTATACGGTACAAAAGGGTCGGGTGTATAGGGTTAATATGGGAGATGTTTTTTGGAGGACTCGTAGGGGCGTCCCTAGAGTTAACAGGAACTTTGAGTTGGCAGTAGGGTAATCATCCATGAAATCTCTGAGGCTCTCTATAGAGGTAGGAGGCGATAAAAAACAGGCGATGAGAAGCAAAGGCAGGGGCTGAATAGGAACGAGGGGGGGGATGTGTTTCCAATTCTTCATGGGTGAATCTCTTCGATAGATAGGGTATTTCGCATGTTGGTCTGATATTTGCTTCACCATGGCGTAGCCAGATAAATACCGCCAGAATTTTGACGAATGGGAGCAACCCTTTGTCATAAAGAAGAACTGAAGAAGCGGTAAAGGAGAATGGAATGATGAGCACGCACAAAATGGTAACCGTAACAAAGTCGCTTGCCGCCTGTCTTGTTTTTGCTTTAGGGATGCTCGCTTATACCCCCATCGCGGAATCAGTGCGTATTAAAGATATTGCCAACTTTAGCGGCATGCGCTCCAACCAGTTGGTGGGGTATGGTCTTGTGGTTGGTTTGTCGGGAACAGGCGATAAAAAAGACTCGACCTTTACCATGCGTTCCATGGTCAACATGCTTGAAAAAATGGGTGTTCAGGTTGACATGAGCAAGATGAAACCCAAAAACGTGGCGGCTGTAATGGTCACCGCCAGCATGCCCTTGTCCGCAAAACCCGGTTCCGCCATGGATGTTACCGTTTCCTCTTTGGGAGACGCCAGCAGTCTTTTGGGCGGTGTGCTCATTCAAACTCCCCTCAAAGGTATTGACGATAAGGTGTATGCCTTGGCTCAAGGCTCTTTGACGGTGGGCGGTTTTTCCGCATCAGGCGGCATGGCTACAGCTCAAAAAAACATCACTACCGTAGGTCAGATTCCTGGCGGAGCCACCGTTGAGCGCTCGGTTCCCTATGAATTTAATACCCTTGATAATCTTACCTTAACCATGAACGCGCCAGATTTTTCCACAACCAATCAGGTGGTGGAGCGACTTAATAACGCCCTTGGTGGAAACTTTGCTAAAGCCGCTGATGTGGGAACCATTAAGCTTGATGTTCCCGAAGACTTCAAGGGGAATATCGTGCCTTTGATGGCTTCCATTGAGAATATGGAAGTGACCCCTGATATGGCCGCTAAGGTCGTTGTAGACGAAAAAACAGGCACCATTATTTTGGGGCGCGATGTGCGCATTAGTCGTGTGGCAGTGGCTCACGGAAGCTTAAGCGTGGTTGTTCAGGAGAGCCTGAACGTGTCTCAGCCCGGGCCATTTTCTTCTGGCACAACAGCGGTGACGCCGCAAACGGATATAGCCACCCGTGAAGACGAGCGTAAGCTGAATATTATGGAAGGCGCCACCTTGCAAGAGCTGGTGGATGGTCTCAACTCTGTGGGGGCGACACCTCGCGACCTCATCTCTATCTTGCGCGCCATGAAGACCGCCGGAGCTTTGCACGCCCATCTGGAGGTTATTTAAATGACCACCTCACCCGCTGATTCAAGCTTGGCCATGGCCGCTGTTTCTCAGCAGGACTTGGTGCAACGCAAGCAAAATATTGATTCCCTACGTGATCGTTTGGGGGACAATAAGAGTAAGGAACAAGAATTACGCGAATCCTGCGAAGGGTTTGAGTCCATATTTTTACAAAAAATGTGGGAACAGATGCGTAAAAACGTGCCCAAAGAAGGGTATTTGCACAGTAAAGACGAAGAGATGTACCAATCGCTCTTTGACGTTGAGCTGAGCAAGAAAATGACCTCAGCCGGGGGCATCGGCCTTGCGGATATGCTGTATGAGCAACTTTCTCAGCAACTTGTTAATACCGGGCGCACAACATCGCCCAGCACGTATCGTCCCCCTGTTATCCCCCCCACAACTTCCGATGTTTTGGCGGCGAACAAGGCCGATGAGAAGGTCGCGCAGAAAGCTCCTGCCCTGTTAACTATTGAAAATTTGTATACGCCTTTGGAAAAGGAGGTTGTTACAGAACCCCTTGTTGAAGAGGCCGCGCCAGATAATATTGCCTTGGCTTTGGCTGAATTTGCTAAAATAGTGAAAGAGACGCCAGAAAGCACCAAGGTGGAGCCGGGTCGTGTGGCAGACAAAGACGTGGCCCTTGTCGCCGCCTCCACAGTGCCTCCTATTCCCGCATCAGCGGAAAAAAAAGGTAACGAGCCTGTAACAGGCGAGAAAATTCAAGCTGCCAGCTGGCATAGTACGGCGCGTATTTCGGCAACGCCACGGCCTGTGAGCAAGTTCTCTCGCAAGGTGCCTGCGTCCGCTGAGCCTGCAACTGCCCCCCTGCTCACCGAGCTTCAGGGAAAAACACAACCTCAGGCTCACACGATGCCAGCAGGTATCGTTCCCACAGCTATGAGTTCTGTGCCCGTGCATCCCAGTGATAACGAGTCGACAGCTGTGAGTCTGGCTGGGATGGGGTCTGGCGGAGTGGAGAAGGGCGAAATAATCACCGCCATGAAAGAAGACGAAGGGGGCAATATTCTACCTGACAGAGCTTTTTGGCCTCTTGAAGGCAAGGTGCGGACGCCTTTTGGCTGGTATGAGGGCGCTGATAACCACCAGGACTGGAACCCCGGTGTTTTTATTGACGCGGCGGAAGGTTCCCGTGTGGCGGCATGCATGACAGGGGAGATTGTTTACAGTGGCGAGGCAGAAGGCTTCGACAATATGGTTATCGTTGACCACGGAGATGACTATCGTAGTTATTATGGCAACGTGAGCATGCATGGCTTGAACACAGGCGACAGGGTGCAAGGTGGAATGCTTTTTGCTTCTGTAGCAACATCTGACCAAAAGAATGCAGATTCGGCAAAAAGTTCCGCGTTTTATTTTGGTTTGAAACGAGGCGACATGGCTCTCAATCCAGAATTGGCCATACCCCGTTTCTTAACGGCCCAGCGTTAGTTCAGCAGGAATCTTTCAGGATGACAAGGGCCGTAAAGGTACTGGAGAAAAATGCCTTCGGGCCGCGAGAAAGCATGAAGGATGATTTGCCCAAGGCTCGGCAAAAGTCGCCTTAAAGGAATAAAAACCTTGCATTAGAAGAAAAGGAAAGAAGTATGTTTACCCAAATAGAAGCCAACCTTACTCGTCAATTCAAGTCCCTTGAGTTGTTACAAAGTCTTTTGGACGAGGAATTTGAGCTTTTGACCAAGCGCGACATTGACGCCGTCACGGCGTTGGAATTTTCCATCCATGAACTGTTGCGCCAAATCGCGCGGGAACGCATGGAACTGAAAGAGAAAATGCAGGGTGTCAAATTATTGGAATACGCCACCATGTTGCCCGATGAAGAGGC
>CAZYJQ010000003.1:0-23433 GCA_964647835.1 uncultured Desulfovibrio sp.
GGAGCATACGGGCAAAACCTGTATCGAGAGTTCAAATCTCTCCCTCTCCGCCAGATTTTACTTCAGTCAAATCCCAGACAAGCCGGAAAGCGCTTCCTGGCAATGGATTTATCGAAACGGCTTGTCCGGGTTTGACTGAAAAAAGCCATAGACAACCCACCCTTTAGGGGGTACTTCTGGGGGTATACAACCCCTTGCCAGGAGTAATACCCCCATGTCCCTCACAGATACCGCTATTCGTGGCGTAAAGCCCACAGACAAAGCCCAGAAACTCTTTGACGGCAACGGTCTTTTTCTTTTCGTTGCTCCCAGCGGCGCAAAAAGCTGGCGCGTGAAATACCGTTTCCAGGGCCGTGAAAAACTGCTTACCCTCGGCACATACCCCCAACTTTCCCTGAAAGAAGCGCGGGAAGCTTGCGCTGACGCCAAAAAACGGTTGAGCGGGGGCATTGACCCCTCAATGGAAAAGAAGGTCAAAGCCCGGAGCGTGCAGACCACCTTTGAGTTTGTTGCGAGGGAATGGCACGAAAACCAGAAGCCCATCTGGACGGAAGGCTATGCTAAAGACGTGATGGAGCGCATTGAGAAAAATGTTTTTCCGCTTCTTGGTACCCGGCCCATCGGGGAGATTTCCCCGCCAGAACTCCTTTCCGTATTGCGTAAAATTGAACTGCGCGGTGCCGTTGACCAGGCTCATCGGGTACGCAGCATCTGTTCTTTGGTCTTCCGCTATGCAATCGCCACAGGACGGGCCGAACGCGACACCGCCGCTGATTTACGCGGTGCGCTCAAAACTCGCGTTGTTACTCCCCGCGCCGCCATAACTGAACCCAAAGCCATTGGCGGGCTGCTGCGAGCCATAGATGACTTTCCTGGCACCTTTATTGTGAAAGCCGGGCTGCAATTGCTGGCTCTGACCTTTTTGCGGCCAAGTGAGGTTCGCCTTGGGGAGTGGACAGAACTTGACCTTGAGGAAAAAGTCTGGCGTATTCCGGCCAAGCGCATGAAAATGCGCCTTGACCATATGGTGCCGCTTTCCACCCAGGCACTGGAAATTTTGCAACAGCTCCAGGAACTGACTGGCGATGGGCGTTTGCTGTTCCCCGGCTTACGCTCTCCCCAGGTGCCCATAAGCGATGCCACATTTATCGCCGCTTTGCGCCGCATGGGCTACGGCAAGGACGAAATGACAGCCCACGGTTTCCGGGCAATGGCTTCCACTCTACTCAATGAGCAGGGCTATTCGGCTGATGTGATTGAAAAACAGCTTGCCCACAACCCCAAGGACAAAATACGCGGCGTTTACAACCGAGCCGAGTATTTGCCGGAACGCCGCAAGATGATGCAGGAATGGGCCGACTATCTTTCAAATCTCAAAGGGTAAACCGGGGGAGCTATGTCACACAATACCGCTGCTACAAAACAATGTGTTCCTGCTGACACTATTGACCTGAACGTATCTCTTGGAAAAATAAAAGAAAATACGCAACTGACAGAGAAAGATACGGGCTGGAGTGAAGAGCAAAAAGACCGTATGAGGCAATATGGCTATGATAGCATGGATATGCTGAGAGAGTGGTACAGTTAGGCAATAGCATCCAAGGCTTTTATAATCACCAGGGCGGCATGGATTTTTGCAGCGCGACACTCTCTTGTGGGGTGTCACTCGCAAAAACCATGCCGCCCTTATTGCTTGCCCGTATCGTTTAGCGTACATTTATCGCCATGTTAGACCAACAAAAGATAGCAATGGGCAGAGTGCGCCAAGCTTATGGGCTTTCTGCAAATGGAGTTGAAAGTGTCATCCAGGCACTTTGGCCCCACGCTGTATTTCCTGTGGAATTATGGCGCAGGACGCATAAAAAATACTGGCGAGCCTTTGCTGACAGCAACCAAGCCGTCTACCAGATAGAAAGCCCGGCTTTACCAGAAGTGGACACGGCAAAGCAATTCTTTCATGTTCATTTATGTGCCCTGGATGTGATGGCATTTTTCAGAAAGCTTTCACTCAATATTCAAGCTGGCCCATTGCAGCAAGGGCTGCAACACATTCTCGATGAATCATACGAAAATATTGACGCCATATTTCCAGAAGAAAGGGATTTTCTGTTCAACACCTTGTTACGGCTGGAAACTGTAAACATTTTTGAGCAATATTCCCCGACTTCCGAACTATTTGAAGCCAAAATACTGTCCCTTCCCGCGTCAAGCTATCATTTCATCAGTCATATGTTTGCAGACACAATGCTTGTAGATACAGTTACTGTGATCCGGTTCCTTCGCAATTACCCTTTACGGCAGGAGGTGAAGGGCATAACCCATGCCCTTGTGGCTTTTGTTCTCAAGACATTTCCAGAGGAATTGCCAGGGACAGCTTTCTCTGTACATAAGGCGTATGTTCAGGCACCTGATTCACCTTCCACTGGCAGCAGAAAAGACCATGAGCGCATCCAGGCAACCCGCCAAGCCTGTGAAGAAGTCGTAAAAGAACTCTACAGGGAAAAGCAAGTTTTTGAAAACAATAGGGCAAAGTGGGAACAAGGCCTGCTTTTTGATAACGGCAAAACCAACTGGAAGGCCTTCATTGGTGCTATCGAAAAGGGCCTGGGCTTGAAAGCTCACTACGACACGGCAAGGGAAGCCTGGAAAAAGGTTCCTGAAAGTCTCAAACATAAAGGCAGGGTGCGGGAGCAATAGCTCTGCTCTTCTTGGACTTCTTTTGCAACCAGCTTAAATTATTAAATAAGAAGTCTAAGAGATAAAGCCTCAGAACAACAAGTCTCAGAGCAGCATACTTCATACTTTTTTCACACACACTTTCAGGCAGCCTCCTGCGTAGAACAAATTTCTACAAAGGAGATTCTTTATGTCTGACACAAATTCCATTCAACCCAAAAGATTACTGCGCATCAATCAGGTACTGGCGCTTGTTCCTGTGGGCAGAAGTTCCTGGTGGGAGGGGTGCCGTACCGGGCGCTATCCCAAACCCGTCAAGCTTGGCCCCCGCACAACCGTGTGGCGAGCCGAGGACATTGCCGTCTTTATCGAAAATCTTGGCAAGCAGGGGCAGGCATGAACAGCGACATTCGTCTTGCCGTATCGTTTCGAGGCCATCGCAAGCGTAAACGACTGCGCTTGCTGCTTGGCCCCGGTTCCACCGACTTCCTCATCGATCTGTGGATTGCCACGGCCATGACGCATCCTTCCGGCATGTTGCAGGGCATGGATGAAATTGACATTGCCTTGGAAGCAGGTTGGGAAGGCGACCCTCAACAGTTTGTCGCCGCCCTGGTGGAGTGCGGTTTTCTGGAAAAAGCCGAAAACGGCCCATACGCCATTCACGACTGGAGCGATCACCAAGGCTACGCCATCCATGCTGAACGCCGTAAAGCCAACGCTCGCAGTGCAGCCGCTGCGAGGTGGAACGCCAGGCAGGAGGCTATTGTGCCTGAAGCATGCAGCCAGCATGCCGAGGGCAATCCCCCTTCTCCTCTTCCTTCTCCTGTTCCAGTTCCAGAACCTGTTCCAGTTCCTTTTCACTCTTCTCAGCCTGCCCCAGCGGCTGGCAATGCAAAGCAGGAGGCAAGGAAAAAATCAAAATCCATTTTCCCCGAAGATTCTGAGCCATACCGGCTGGCTGTGCTCATGCGTGATACGTTGAAAATCAACGTGCCCACTCTCAAGGAGCCGGATCTGCAACAGTGGGCGCGAAGCTTTGATCTGGCCCTTCGCAACGATGAGCGTATGGGCGAGGCGCATTTCATCGCTGAGGTCATCAAATGGGCCTGTTCCGACAGCTTTTGGCGGGCAAATATTCAAAGCCCGGACAGGCTGCGGGAGAAGTTCGACCAGCTCACGGCCAAAATGGAAAATGCAGTGGAAAAGGCCCGAGCCACGATGAGGGCCGGAACATGGAAATCTGCTGCGCAAAGGCGTGTTGAAAGCAATCATGAGGCTGGGAGAGAGGCAAAGCGGTTGCTTTTCGGGGATAGCGACCAGGCTGTTGCGGGGGTGACGTATGACCCAAACTGATTTTGACCGCTTTGACGCACTCATGCAGGGCGTGGCCGAATGCTACGGTCAAACTTTGAGTGCCCAGGGCATTGCCTTGCGTTTCAAATTGCTGGAAGGCTTCGCCTTGTCGGAAGTGGAAAAAGCCGTGCTTTCCATCATGGCGAGCCGTAAATACACATCCATGCCCGTTCCGGCAGACTTTCTGGAACATATAAGCGGCGGAGCGGCAGAAGATAAAGCCGAAGTGGAGGCGGGCAAGGTGCTGGAAACCATCAGGCAATACGGCGGCTATACCAGCGTGGTTTTTGATGATGCCGTGACCCAGGCCGTTATTGTGCAAAGCTACGGCGGGTGGGTGAAGCTGTGCCATGATTGCGGCCCCGGCTGTGAGAATGGCGAATCCGAACACTGGTTTCGTAAGAACTTTGCCAAAACCTGGGCAGCCTATTCCCGTCAGGGGGTGACACTGAACGGCCACCTTCCCGGCTTGATTGAAATCAGTAATCACAGCAACGGCTTTTACGAGCATATACCCGCTCCGAAACTGATCGGCATTCCGTCCAAAGCCAATGCAGTGCTGGAAGCCGGGGGAAAACCCCTTGCGCTCAACCAAGGCCCGGAGAACATACGCGGCGAAATCCATGCCCTGTCCGGCCTTCTGGAAGTTGTGGCGGGTGTAACCGGAAGGCAGTAGCCATGTCGTTTCTGGTGCTACACATGGACAAATTCAAAAAAGAAGCAGTCCGAGGCATTCAAAGCCACAATAACCGGGAGCGAAAAAGCCATTCCAACCCGGATATTGAGTACAGTAAAAGCCAGGGCAACTATGACCTGCATGGGCAGAAGACAGAGTATGCCCAGGCTATTCAGCACCGCATTGACGATCTCTTGCTGGTCAAGGCGGTGCGAAAGGATGCCGTGCATATGTGTGGCATTATTGTATCTTCGGACAGTGCTTTTTTCGAGGAGCTTACCCCGGAGGATACCCGCCGCTTTTTTGAGGAAAGCAAAGCCTTTCTCACAGAGTTTGTTGGGCCGGAAAATGTCATCTCGGCAATGGTGCATATGGATGAAAAAACGCCGCACATGCACTTTCTGCACGTTCCGGTAACGCCGGATGGCAAGTTAAGCGCAAAAACGCTGTATACCCGTGAGAGTCTGAAAAAGCTGCAAACCGAGTTCCCCCGGCACCTGCAAAGCTGTGGCTTTGATGTGCAGCGTGGTGTGGAACAGGAACCCGGATCTGCCAAAAAGCATCTGGATACGCGAGAGTTCAAACAGCAGCAGGAGGCTGTTCGTAGTCTGGAAAAAGAGGCCAAATCTGTCAGCAACAGCCTGGAACAGTGCAAGCAGGAAGAAGCCGCCGCGCAAGAGCGCGTGCAGGCCATCCAACAACAGGCTTGGGAAGCGGAAAAAGAACTTTCTGTTCAAGCTGCAATCCCGCAAGTCTCCATGTTCAACTTCAAGGCCGCACTGGAAGCTGCCCAGACCATTATTGAACGGCAGAAAAAAGCCCTGGCGGAAAAAAGCATCCTTGTTGCCAGCAACCAAAAACTGCAAGCCGAAGTCAAAAGCCTGCATGAAACCGTAAACGGTTTGCACAAACAGCTCCTGGCTTCACAAGTTAAACAAAAAGAAGAGCAAGAACAGAGCAGTGCCAGCATTCTCAATTTGGCTAAGGACAACCAAAACCTATTGGCTCGGCAAAATAACTATGAACGGTTTTTCCGCTTAAATCCTGAGGCCAACAAAATGCACTTGGACTTTATACAGGAAGAACGCCGGGAGGCAGCACGCAAAGCCCAGGAGCAAAAACGTCTGGAGCAGGAGCGTGCCTTGCAGCAGGAAAAAGAGCGCCGGGAAGCGGAGTTGGCGCAACAACGGGCAGCCGAACAACAGCGCCAACAGGAGCAGGAGCAGCAAAAGGCGCGTGAGGTGGCGGTGCGGCCTCGTGGCATGGGTATGAGCCGTTGAGTCTGCACCGCATCTTTGCTTCAGCCAGAAGTATAGCCCACTATACTTCACTGCGCGAAGTGTGGGCGACCGTGCCGCTCGACCGCCAAAGGCAGAAACACATAACCGGGGCCGTGCAGTGTTGCCCCCTCATTAAGAATAGGAGAAATGCACATGAATATAACCACAGCCCAGGTCAAGGAAATCAGAACCGAGCTTGCCAAACTCCAGCCTGAAAAAGTCACTCTTGCTGGCAACCGAACCCTCAGCGTGAAGGAAGCTGTCTTTGCCCTGGCCCCCACTTTGGAACGCATGAAAAAACGCGGCTTCGACATGCAGGAGATTGCCGAAAAGCTACACGGAAAAGGCATAGAGGTAAAAGCCCCTACCCTTGCCAAATACCTGAATGAGTTCAGACGCGGGAAAGGCAAGAAGCGAGACACACCCCCGCCGCCGCAAAGCACTGGGGAACAGTGCGTTAGACAAGTTGGTCCCACCCTTCAGGCCAGCGAGAATAACACCCCTGGAAAAGACAGAAAGTTCCCTCTGTCTCTCGGTGGTTTTGTTGTAACGCCAGATATACCTTTGGATGAGTTGTGAGGGAGAGAGGGGACACAAAGAGCAACGTATTTCACGGTTTATTTGTAATGGTAAGCTCATGTATCATATCATTATTTTCCAAACGTCTTCATGGTTCACTTTGAAGACGTTTGGAAAAGTAGAACTGTTTCTTGCATAATTCCCATATACAGAAAAAAAGAAAACGTATTACCTGCTTAAGGTTGCCACATACAGTAGATTTTTGAATGTACGCGGTCAGTTGATGTTCTTGCTAGAACCGGTAAATAAGGTTTGTGAAAAACTGCCAGGCATCGGCACTGCCGCTTTACCACAGGACTGCGCAACACATTGACGTTCAAGCCCCAGCGTTCACGAGCAGAGCAGGAGAAACGCGATGCCGAAGAGGCAGGACAGGTATGGTACATGTACCGTGCTGACCTCCGGGGGTAAAGTCGCTTATTCGTAGCCTTCGACCGCTCAACACCCAACCCAAAGAAGATGCAGATGACGACTGTTTTTACCAGCCAGGAGATCTCTACCGCTTGATGGCAGAAGATAAAAGAGTGCTATTGATTGAAAATACGGAGAGAAACATGAGTGGCGTAACGGCTAACGTTAAAAATCGCCATGCAGCGCATTGCTGGCTGGCTGACGAGGAATACGGCCTTCGCCTTGCGGAAGCCTTGCAACTTGGCGTTGCAACAACGGTCGTCTCATTGGCAAAGATGTCTCATACAGAAAGAATGGAAGCCACAAGTTGTAAGCCGTAAACTCATTGCCCGCTTTCCTGAAAAGAGAAAAGCGGGCATATTACATATAGCAGAAGATTGTCATTTTATCTTTATGTCTGCAAGATCTTGATATAACTTTCTTAGTCGCACAAAGACTGCGTCTTCGCTACCTAATCGATTGGCTATATCCGACATGAATGACTCATACGTCTCATTCTCAACGCCTGCACGGATTGCCTTGTAGTGAAATTCATGTGTTATATCAGCCCAAGAATCTTGCAACTTTGTCCTGATCTGTATTTCGCATTTGAAAATATCGTCAGCTAACGGAACATCTTCTTTCACTCTTCCTGTGTTGAGTGGCTTTTTTTGCGCCAGGCAGTGTATAGCCCTATAGCCCGATGGTTTTGGCTTTATATTATAATCCTTTGTATACCCTTCAATGATTTCTAGCGTGGCTAAGGCGTTGATTGATTCGTATATTCCATAACAGTCGTCAATAAACCAGCATGTAATCCTTGCCCCAACAAGGTCATTAATAACCTCTGTCAAGAAATTATATTGAGGACTTCCTAGTTTTTTGAGTTTTAAGATAACGCTTTCAATAGATTTTATCCTGCATGAGACAGTAACCGCTTCCTTGGGCAGTTTGTTGCGATGGGTGTAGGCCAAAGAAAGTTGATTAAGCTCAACTTCCCAATACTTTTTTATAAGTTCAATTTCATTGATGTGTTGCGAGTAAAATACAATCAACTCACGCTGTAAATCTTGCTCGGCTACTGTCGGCATAAAGGCTCCCTACCAAGAACGATGAAAGCTGGCTGGGCCTGCTTTGTCTTGCCTGTTCCGCACGGGACAGAATAGCTGTGCCCTTTTTAGAGGGGTGAATCCCATACGCTTGAGCGTTTTACGTCTGGAATGGCCATTTGACAGCAGGGAAAAGTTGGGCAATCCACTTTAGTCGCTTGCTCTTCGGCGGCTACGTTGCCCATTTTTTATCTTGCGGAATTATTGTGGCAAGAGCTTGAAAACAAATCCTTGCAGAAAAGTCGATTCATTTAATTTGCTCCTTACTCTCATGTACTGGTTGCCAGCGTCTTAAAAAACTCACAATCAAGCCACTACGGACGAGAAACCGAAGGTTTATGTTCTTGGAAACGCTGTGTAGCCCAAGTAAGTGCTAGGATATAGCAACCCGCGAAAGCACAAAGGAATGCTCCTGTGTAGTGGGAAGATCCCAGAGCGATGCGCATGAGCAGCGCACTGACAGCATAGCCTGAATATCTGAAGGTTGCATGAAAAGATTGTATATAATGCTGGCTGACAAGGACGATGAAGATATCTGTAAAAATAAGAGCAGTGTAAAATGATTGCACAAAGGTCACCTGCTTTCCAAGCACAGATACATTATAAATGTCGTAGCCTCCTGTGAGGATAAAAAATACAAGAAGGAAAAACGAAACACATTTTTTTGCGTTTACGTATCCCTGCATATTTTGATAGCCGTATGAAGAATGCAGTCGAGTGAATATAGCCCGAAAAATAAAAAGAAGCAGGCCGGAAACAGCGGTGGCCCCTATCCGCAGCAGAGGCATATAATTACTTTCAGCAGCAGCGTGTACATCAAACAGGCTGATATCAGTAAAACAATCTCGTAGCATGATAAGAGCCATAATTTCCAGTTGCTTGCCAACTGCGTATGATACGGAATCTGCTATGGAAAAAATGAGACTGATAATTTCCATAACAAGAATCAACGTAAATGCCAAGTGAATGGCACCAAACATGTTTTTCGGCATAATGTGGGAAAGCATTTTGGGCAAAAAGTCTAAATTACCGCATGTTATACCGACAATCGTCAATAGGAACACAGCCAGAATCATCGTATTGGCGAAGCTCGATACCTGTGGGCTTTGCCATTTTTTTTGGGCAATATCATAGCACAAGGCAATCAACTCTATAAAGTAATGAGCAATATTCAAAATATGTTATCCAGAGGTGGTGCCCCAGCAGAAGGGCGTGATATTGTGAAAGAGACAAGTAAAGAAGTGCACATGTTTTTTCGTATATAATTCAACGTAAAAGCATAGGCAGACTCTCAGCTTGGAGATAGGCTGCTACCGTCAGCAGCTTTTGTTTGTAAAAACGTGCTTGCCAAGTGGAAGGTTTTTTGAAATTGCACATCAACATTTTTGGCTATGCTTGCTGTTTCCGGGAATGGGTTTTCATGCCTGTATGCGTATGGATAGTCCAAGACATCCACCTTGATACCGGTGTTCCCATAACTTCCCTGCAGCGTCTCTCGCACTCTGACGGGAACGGCCACAGTATCTTTGGTCAGGGCGATACCATAAATTCTTTGACTCAGCTCATGAAATTTTCTTTCACGGTGTGCTTTATTCACTCCATAGCTAAGCAGGCTATAAAAATTCATGCCCTCTTCAGGGGTATCTGCAAACAGTCTTTTGAATTTTTCTTCCAAGGCTTCATGGGTGTTAAGGTTGTCGATAAAGTATGATGCAAGTCCTTTGCTTGCTTGGCTATCAAGTATAAACTTTGAAACTGGGGATAGATGCTCAAGAACAGGGCCGCCACAAAAAGCGACGAGCCTGGAGTTGGAAAAGTATCCATTTCTGTTGGACATCATAAGTATTTCACCTAAAAATGATCCTATGGAATACGTAAAAAAATCGATTTGAGCGTTTGCCTGAATCGCAGGATGTCCCCCGTGTTTTATATCTCTTACAAGAGCAATGATATTCTTATACGATTCCATCCCAGAGAACACAAAGCGTTCAGGTTTGTTATGCAGCCTGTCACTCAGCGCCGCATTGGCAGAAGTGGAGGCGACTATGCCTGGGTACATTTTTTTTCTATTCTGGCTTATGGAAAACATGGAGCGAGGGTCAGCCCATAATGCGGGTGCTCGGTTCATATGAAATGCCAAAGGAAACAGTACAACCGATTTTCCGGTTTGAGTGGCGAGATATGCCGCCCAGGGCATATATTTCGTCCACTCCTTTTCATTAAGTCCATGTAACATTATGATAACGCCACGCGCTTTATGTACTCCTTCTGGCATAAGCACATGATAGCAAAAAGAACGGTTTTCTTCTATGTTTGCATCTTTTGAGGAGAGCAAGGAAGAAATCCCGCCAGCGATGGAATGGGCACCTGATATTTTTATGCTGGAACCCTCTGATTGCAAATCAGTCTGGGAAATAAAGGTAAAATTTTGAATAACAAGGCCAGAGCCAACAGCGATCCTGGCATCGAGAAAGTTCATTTTCCCTTTAAATAAATTACAGCTTGCTGAGTAGTCCATTCAATCTTGCTGCCATTGGGTTAAAAGTCCAATCGCCTGCCGAACATGGTTCTCGCCCATAGTGTTTTTAACGACAGCGACAAAAGAGGCTCATGGAAGCCAATTCCTCCATGAGCCTTGCTTTCTAGTTTTTGTAGTGCTCCCAGAGTAAATCAATTTTGAAATTGTCCAATAATCGCATTTACCGCCAGAGGTCAAAGGGGTTACCCCTTTGGAGTCTCGATAGAGGTATTATTTTGCATATACAATCTCAATGCTGAAATGCTCTAGTATGCAACACTACTGGTTAGGCTTCCGCCAATCAGCTTATTTGACCTCAATGGGCGGAGTCGCTTGTGCAGTGGTCGTGGGGTTATTGCAACTCCCTGGCATGGCACTCGTCTTATTAATTTGTTCTGTTTTAGCATCGAGTTGCGCAAAGTGTGAAGTTGCCTTCTCGGCTTTATCGGCCTGTTTTATATCGCTTTTATTCTTATCTCTCATTGTTGTTCTCCTTTGTGTTGCATAATCCCAAAATGTTGAAGTGAGAGCTAAAGGGCTCGTCTCTTCTTTTATCGCCCTCATACATCAAAAGTCATCGGTGCATGGCCGTGAGGTTTCATATGAGTTGGCAAAATAGTCTTCACAGGCTGCTACAGAATAGTCTGAAAGATGTTTGGTTACTCTCATTAGATTGTTCCTTTTGTGCCGTTGCATCATAGCAAGACACACCCTATGAAGGGGCACAGGTCTGATAAGTTCCCAGGATATCAGTGAAGTTGTGCGATGCTTTTTTAGCAACATAGGATATGCTAAAAAATGCTGTAGCTGTGAGGAGTTGGTTATAGAAGTGGAGAGAAGAGGGGGAGTGGCGTAACACAAGTGTTGTTTTATACGCCGTATGGGGTGGCAGCAGGTTGTATAACTGTGCTCGTAATCTCTGCCTATTAAAAGAGTAAGCATTCTTGAAAGATTGTCAAGTGCTCTCAGGTGTATAAAAATCTCGCACTATAAAAGGCTCACCTCTGCCCAATGTTCTTGCAAATCATTGGTAAGAAATATTTTTTGCTCTTCCTGTATGGCACCATCAACAGACACTTGTATATTTCCATTTTTTTCAGACGCCTGTGTCACGGTAATATGATAGGTGGTTTCATGATGCCGGTAATGTATTGTGAAACTATTCCAATGCGTGGGTACGCAGGGATTAAAGTGCAGCTGATTGTTTTCAAGCGTAAGCCCAAGCAGCGATTCTGTCATCAGGCGGTACATCCAGGCGGCAGACCCGGTATACCACGTCCAGCCACCGCGTCCGATATGGAGCGGAGCCGCGTAGACATCGGCGGCCATGACATAGGGTTCCACTTTATACACAGCGACTTCTTCAGGTGTTCTGCCATGATTGACCGGATTGATAATGCCCAGCACTTCCCAGGCCCGTGCGGTATCACCCAACTTCGCAAAGGCCATGGCCGCCCATATGGCCGCATGGGTATACTGTCCGCCATTTTCCCGTACGCCAGGGGCATACCCTTTGATATAGCCAGGATTCATACTGGAGGAGTCAAACGGAGGCGTAAAAAGCTGCACAAGTTTGTGCTCCCGATCAACCAGCCGCTTATCCAGCGAATCCATGCCCATCCGTGCCCGTTCCGTTTCTCCGGCTTCTGAAAGGACAGACCAGCTTTGTACGATGGAATCTATCTGGCATTCAGGGTTACCCGAAGAACCAAGAGGGGAACCATCATCGAAATATGCGCGACGATACCACTCTCCGTCCCAAGCATGGGTGGCAATATTTTCACGAAGTTTTTCAGCTTGGGCCAAGTAATGCTCAGAAAACACCACATCGCCTCGACTGGCGGCAACCGTACTGAATTTTGTGAGTACTTCATACAAAAAGAACGCCAGCCAGACACTTTCGCCTTGCCCTTTTGCACCCACCAAGTCCATACCATCGTTCCAGTCTCCTCCCCCCATGAGAGGCAAGCCATGTTCGCCAAATTTGAGGCCGTTTTCTATGGCCTTGATGCAGTGTTCATATAGGCTGGCCGACTGGGGTGAGCGTCCGGGCAGGTCATAATAGGACTCTTCATTCGCTTTAAGCAAACGCCCCTGGATGAAGTGGATCTGTTCATCCAATACTCCGGTATCGCCTGTTGCCAGAACATAACGGCAGGTCGCAAGGGGCAGCCAAAGGTAGTCATCCGAACACGTTGTACGTACCCCTCGAGCCAGCGGTGGATGCCACCAGTGCTGAACATCTCCCTCAGGAAACTGGTGCGCCGCGCATAAAAGGATATGCTCGCGCAACAGTTCGGGATGCGTATGAATAAAGGACATGGCATCCTGCAACTGATCGCGAAAGCCTATGGCCCCGCCGGACTGATAGGTGGCGCTGCGCCCAAAAAAACGGCAGGAGAGGGTTTGATACATAAGCCAGCCGTTGACCAGCATATTGAACGATGGGTCGGGCGTTTCTACGGCAATTGCGCCCAAGGTGTGCGTCCAGTACTGCCACACAGTATCAAGAGCGGCACTGGCGGCATCAGCCTCTGCAAAGCGTTGAATCAGACTTTTGGCATCCTCCGGGTTTATCCCCACTCCCAAGGTGAAGAGTATTTCCCTTTCCTCTCCTACAGCCAGATCAAAGGCAACTTGAATTGCCGCGCAAGGGTCCAAGGTTGCTCCGACCTTGTTGGAAAGTTTTGCGTGCCCCATGGCGGCAGGGACATCCAGAGTACCATTCCGCCCGATGAATTCTCCCCTGTCGCCAGTAAAGCTGTACGCCGTGCTGTTAACAGTCAAAAATGCCGTACGGTCCGGAAATTCCGTATTATAGGGATTGAAGGCCAACAAGGCTCCGCTGGCCGGATCTATTTCCGTAACAACGTGCATGCAAGATTTTGACCGCAAATCACCGAGTACCCATTCCACATACCCCGTAGCGGAAAGTTTGCGGGGCCGTCCACATATATTGCGTACTCTTAGGGAAGAAAATTTAACCGCGCCGTCCAAAGCCACATACACCCACAACTCGGAATATATTCCATGATCCGTATGCTCATAAACAGAGTAACCAAAGCCATGCCGGGTTACATAGGGTGTTTTCCCACAACACGGGGATGGTGTGGGAGACCAGAAGTGGCCGCGTTCTTCATCGCGCAGATAAAACGCTTCACCCCGTAAGTCATTTACAGGGTCATTGCCCCAAGGAGTAAGGCGGAATTCATGTGCGTTCTCGCTCCAGGTATACGCCGGTCCGCTTTCTGAAATCACCGTGCCAAACGAGGGGTTGGCAAGCACATTTACCCAGGGAGCGGGAGTCCGTTGTTCTTCCGTCTCTACGGAACCTGCCGCAGTGGTGATGACATATTCACGCCCGTCAGGAGTAAACCCGCCCAAACCGTTAAAGAACACCAGATCCGTACGGGGTTCCGGCGTGACTACCTCTGATGCTACAGCAACCCTTGGAACCGGTGACAGCAGGGGGATCTTGCTTTTCCGCATACGTGGCCCCTGCACCTGTTCGGACAATGTCCCCTTGCTATCACTGAGGATAACCCTGGCAACAGTTTGGATTAAAATGCGATCTTCATCTGCTATGCGGTCGGTGGCGCGTATAAAGATACCGCCGGGACGGTCTATGAGGTTGGCTCCGTTTCCCGCTGTGATAATTCCCATAATCTGGTCATGCAAAAGTTGACGGTACCCGGCTTGGTCTTCGTTCCAAATCACAAGGTCTATGGCCAGTCCTTTTAAACGCCAGTATTCATGGGCTTGCAACAATTGGCGCACCAAATCAATATTATCCGCGTTTTCAATCTTTACAAGCACTATGGGAAGATCGCCGGAAATGGCATACCCCCAAAGTCCTGATTGACCTCGCCGATTTTGTATCAATACATGCTCAGGCGCGCGCAGTGAGGCATTGGCGTACATGATAGAACCAGCAAGGCGGGAATACAATTGCGCATCGGCTTCCGAGGCGTTCAACTGCCGCAGCAGCACCTGCCCGTGGGTCCAGGTCATGTCAAGCATACGGTCCGCAATGTGCCGATCACGATATTTGTGTATCAGAGCTATCGCCGCTTCACGCTCTTCACCAACACCGAAAATCATGTCTATGATTATCGATTGTCCGGCATCCAACGGTATCTGGGTGCGTATAGCCACAACGGGATCAAGCACGGACCCCTCACGCCCGGAAAGCGTGCCGGGAGCATTATATCCCCCGGTCATCGCTTGAGGATTGGCCACACTGCGGCCACGGCCAATGAATGCCGCGCGATCTGTTTCATAAGACATTTCGTGGGCAGACGCATCGTGTACAGCCATGGCATGCAGCATCCAGGGGGCCTGTTCATTTTCAGATCTGGGCCGCCTGGTACACAAAATCGCTTCTTGCTCGGGAAGTATCTGCGTTTGCACAAAAAGTTTGCTGAATGCCGGGTGCAAATCATCCGCTGCGGATGGGGCCAGCACAACCTCGGCAAAGCTGGTTACCTCTATGGTACGGGGGCTTTGAGAGCGGTTCGTTATGCGAACCCGGCGCAATTCAACATTGTCTTCAGAAGCGACAATTATTTCCATATGCGTATCATAG
Organism: uncultured Desulfovibrio sp.; assembly: GCA_964647835.1. Lineage (GTDB taxonomy): Bacteria > Desulfobacterota > Desulfovibrionia > Desulfovibrionales > Desulfovibrionaceae > Frigididesulfovibrio. The sequence goes on from CAZYJQ010000003.1 coordinate 15,170, forward strand.
TCGTGCTTGCGACAGCTGAATTCCACCCGCCCTTCGGAAAAAATGGCCTGCATCGAATCTGATGCCGCGCACGTGGGCTGGTATGCGGTAGACCAGAACTCACCTGTTGCCATATCCTTGATATAGCAGAACGTCCCCCAGTTATCGCGAGTATGGTCTTCGTTCCAGCGGGTGAGTGCCAGGTTTTGCCAGCGGCTGTATCCGCCTCCGGCATTGGTGAGCATGACGTGATAGCTGCCGTTGGAAAGCAGTTGCACTTCAGGATGCGGCGTATCGGGATTGTCAAAAATACGCAAAGGCGTTGCCAAAGCCTCCGACGCTCTTTTCAGTTCAGGATGTACGCTGGTGTGCGCGTATGAAGCCGTCACCTCTGGCACCCGTTCCTGAAGCAGGAGCATGGTTGCCTGAAATTGCGGGTCCGCAGCAAAACGTTTTTGCATGGGGGCATCCAGAAGCAGATGAGCCAAGGCCAACAGGCTCATGCCTTGGTGGTGGGCCATGAAGGATTTGACGATGCCGTATGTTTGCCCACGCGGTAAGCGTGATGGTGTATAGTCAATGGCTTCATACATGCCATAGTGGCTTTCAAAGCCTGCCTCCGCCATGCGTTCCAAGTTTGCGCACGCCTCAGCGGGAGCTACCAGTAACGCCAAAGCTGATGCGTAAGGCGCGATGACTATGTCTGCCGCTAATCCACGTTTCAACCCCAGACCAGGCACCCCAAAGGCGCGGTATTGATAGTTGAGCGCAGCATCAAAGGCGTTGTACCCACATTCTGAAACTCCCCATGGAATCTCACGCGATTGCCCGTAGGCAATCTGCCTGGACACCGCCGCTTTGCATGTTTCGTCCAAAAGAGTGTGCTCAAAATTGGGCATCACCAGAAGCGGCATCAAGTATTCAAACATGGAACCGCTCCACGAAAGCAAAATCGGCTCTCCGCCGGAGATGGTAAGAAGACGCCCCAAAGCAAACCAGTGTTCTTGCGGCAAAGCCCCTTGTGCTATAGCTACAAAACTGGTTTGCCGAGCTTCTGATGCCAGCAAATCATAGAACCCTGCATCCGCCCTGTTTTCATTGACATTATAGCCAATGGTCAACAACCGGCGCTTTGCATCATATAAGAATCCATAGTCAACTTGGCTGAACAGGCTGCATTGCCGCTGTAATTCGTGAATGACAACCAAGCGTTCTTTGGCGTTGGAACTGGCCCTTTCGATACTATTTTGCAGGATAACAGTTTCACTATCTGCTGTGGAATCACGCCGGACATCCAAATTTGCCAAGTCACGCAAGGTCAGCATGGCATCAAGATCCGCATCAAGTGGTGAAAGGGGAAGCCCTATCCACGGGAAGAACAACGCGAATTCATCCATCGCCGCGTCGCATTGCCGGACAAAGGCGTACAACCACCATTGCTCCTGGTTTGGCGGCTCTTCCGTTTCTACAGTAAAAGGTATTGTTATCTCACGAGCGGCTGTGGACAGTTGCTGTATGGCGGTATGCACTGCCGTCAACGTGACTGGAGGGTTGGCAGCCAAGGTATGCGCCTGCTCTTGCAGCAATGCAAGCGGAACACGCATATCCCAGGATTTTTTTTGTTCCGGGGTAAGGGAATCGACAGCAATACCCAGTGCGTCATCAAGACTTGTAAAAAGTTGCGCGCGAATAATAGCCTGCCTGGGAATTTCCGCCAGACCAGCTCGCAAGGTTAACAGGTGCCCCACAAGGTTGCCGCTATCCACTGATGACACATATAAAGGAGACAGGGGTTGTAACGTTTGAGTATCGTACCAGTTGTAAAAGTGCCCATGGTAACGTTCCAGGGAATGCATGGTCTCAAACGTGTTTTGAGTGCGAGCAAGAAGGGTGCTTGTAGTGATTACCCCAAAATCATAGGCGGACAAATTTGCAAGAAGCGCAAACCCCATGTTGGTTGGCGACGTGCGGTGCGCTATTTTGGAAACGGGTTGTTCCTGATAGTTGTCAGGTGGCAGCCAGTTATCGTCAGGTCCTACAAAAGTTTCAAAAAAACTCCACGTTTTACGGGCCAGTTTCCGCAAAAAAACATGTTGGTCCTCGGTAAGCGTATCGCGGTGCAGTGCCAAAGGCTGGCTTATCCACCAAATAATAAACGGGGAGACAATCCAAAACAGCAACAAGGGGCTGACCGCCAAGCTGACAATTCCACTAACAGGGTTAACCGCAAGTAGTCCTATTCCGACCAGAGCCATTGTCGGGACAATCCACATCCGCCTGAGAGCACTGCTGATACCAATATTTTCATGTTGGTTTGCATTGGCTGAAGGGTTCCACTCGAGCATCCGTTTATGGGAAACGAACATCCGCCACAGGGTGCGACCAATGGCATCCAGGCTGAACAAAGCTTCATAGGGCAGACAAACTAAGGTGAATGCCGCCTGGCTACACTGTTTTGGAGCCATACGCACAGAGGTACTCAGGTGCTGCATAAACGTCATGTCAGCTGATTTTTGCAACATACTGACTGCGGAACAAAACAGGGGCGGAAGCATAACAAGGCCGATGACCGCCAAAGACCACAGCATGGATGAGGACGATATGCCCCAACCGAAGACCAAGAGGCCCAGCAAGGCGGCAGAGGTCAGGCTGCGGCGCAGATTATCAAAAATTTTCCAGCGGGAAAGATAGGAAAGCGGGTTTGTATGTGTTTTTCCATCCGCGCTGGGTACGCGTGGCAATGCCCAACGGGCAATCTGCCAATCGCCGCGAATCCAGCGGTGACGTCTGCTGACGTCCATACTATAGCGGGTCGGGGAATCCTCATAGAGGTGGACATCGCTTACAAGGCCGGACCGGGCATAGCACCCTTCCACAAGATCGTGGCTGAGAACTTTGTTGTCGGGAAAGCGCCCGTGCAAAGCCTTTTCAAATATATCGACGTCATAAATCCCCTTGCCGATAAAGGAGCCTTCCCCAAATACATCCTGATACACATCGGATGTGGCGCGCGTGTAAGGGTCAATACCCATGTCACTCGCACAGAGTTGCGCATAATGCGAACGGCTGTTACCAACGAGGCTAGGCACAACCCTGGGTTGCAGAATGCCATACCCGGACACAACACGTTGTATGGTTTCATCATACAAGGGAGTGTTGAGCGGATGCGCCATTGTTCCGATAAATTGACGGGCGGAGTCGCGTGGCAACTGCGTATCCGTATCAAGGGTGATCACATATTTTACTGAAGATAGTGCCGCTGTGTCTCCTGCAACACACGAAAATGCATCTTTTGCCCCGCCACGCAAATAGCCGTTCAAATCCGCCAATTTGCCGCGTTTCCGCTCATACCCCATCCATACCCGTTCCTGCGCGTTCCACAGCCTGGGGCGGTGGAAAAGAAAGAAAAAGTCCCCGGAACTTCCCATATATTTACTGTTCAACGCTGCAATCTTCTTCTGGGCAAATGCCACCAGCGCGGCGTCTTCCGGCAGCGCTTCTTCAGCCGCATCAAGGAAATCCGTCAACAAGGCAAAATGCAGATACGGGTCACGGTTCGCCAGAAAGCGGACCTCCAGATCGGCTACCAAGTTTCTGATGCCTTGCTTACTAGTCAGCATCGCGGGAATGACCACCAGGCTGCGCAATTCGGAAGGTATCCCTTTGGATAAATCCAAACGGGGTAATATGTGCGGCGTAACCACCAAGCTGGCCACCCAATTGACCAGCGTAAACGCCAAGTGGCTGCTCCCCAAAAGAGCAAGCAGCCCTATTATGGGCAGTACCCACATGAATGCGCTATCCCGGCAGGCTTGCACAACAAAGGCGGCGGTAAAAATTCCTGTCAGCAACGCTATGCTTCCGACATACAAAACCAGAGGGCATTTACGGCACCCCCGTGCCAGTAATGCCAGGGGCGACAGAGAGATTGCCAGTGCCCGCTCCAGTTGAGGCAGCCCCTTATCAATGAGGTAATAGCCAACATGTGTAGTGCGGCTATGCGCGCCATGAAGCGATGCCGCTTTGAGGGATTCGGACTGCCCCCCTTCCTGTTTCATGCCCTCCGTAGCCGCCTGAGCCAACCCGAGTGCTTTGCTGGCGACTTCATTTTCGGAGCAGGAACCGGCTTTTGCCAGATTTTCCACCACATGGCGGTACCGGTCCCGCGTGACAAAATCCATAGTGGTATAAGCGGCCGCCGGGTCATTAGCCAGGGTATGCTCGACATAGCTTGTAGCTTCAACAAATTCCCGCCAGCTTGTCGCGTCAAGGGTACGCAGGCTGCCAATACAGTTGCTCATGGAAACCTGGCTGGCTGCCTGAAGTTGGTTCTCCGCGCGAACCAGTTGTTCAATGGTCATCTCGTTTTCCGAAAGGCGTTGTTCTATCCAGGTTAACGGCAACGCAAGGGCGGGCCCCATCCCCCGTAAACGACGCACAAGTTCGGAAACAAAAGAACTTGTCAGAGCCGGAGTGGAACGTGCCATATCGGCAACAAGTAGAATTAAGTTCTTCGGATTTTCCGCCGCTACGGTGATCATCTGGTCAGCCCAGTTGTTGGCACTGATGCGCTCCATCCTGCTCGTCGCGATCACACCGGCGATGTTTCGTATTTTATTGAGCAAGGTAAGGCGCAGCATGATGGGAATCGCCCACAGCTCGCCCAACTGTAAAATAGTCACCGATTGGTAGGCGATAACAACATCGTGCAGGCTTTCCGGCTCCATACGGCCATCGCCATACGAAATTGCCGCCAGACTGATATCATAGACACGGGGGAACCCGGCTGAGGCCGTGTTCAGGAGATGTGGCAGTTCCTGACTGTATTTTTGGGGTAAATGGCGTCTGGCAGTCCGTATTTGTTCTTCAATCACATAAAAATTATCCAGCAGCCATTCTCCTGCCGGAGTAATCTGCTTTTCCGCCTCTATATCCTCAACCAAAAGGGCGTGCACAGCAAAAAGCGCCCGCTCATTCTCCGCCAACTGTGCCAAAAGGCGGCATCTGGATCGGCCCGGTTTGAGTTGATGCCCGGCGGCAAGCGCCTTGCTGTGCTCCGCGCGCTGATTCGCGCTGAGCAGTCCCAAGTGAGACAGTGCTTCATCCGGAATATTTTCAGAAACGAGAATAGGTCTGTTTTTATGAAATTTGAGCAAAACTTGGGTGCATAGTGCTTGAAAACGCGTAATAGGGTTGTTTGTCATGGCGATCTCCTTGCTCTGGATGAGAGTAGATTCGCCTTGGAGATGGCAAAGCGAACTGTATGTGTTGTCTAAAAAAATTGAAGCAACGTAAATTTTTTAGACAACACTTTCTTATACCACATTGGCATTAATTTTATGCTTTGCTCTAAAAATAAAAAAAGTTTTGATAGTACCGGGAGTACATCTCGGCGAGCATACCCGCCTGAACGCCATAGCCATCCATCAAATGACGCTACTCACCGCTGACCCCAGCGTAAAGCGCCTTGAGACCACGAAATAGGATTGTCCGAAAACGGTTCAAAACATCCTGATAGATCGGCACAATTAGGGGGTATTCATGGGGGTATAGAATTGATTGTGTTATAATTTATGTTAAAATTACAGAATGTTACATCGTCAATACTTCTTCCTCCCTCTCCGCCAGAATTTGATTCAGGGTAAACCCTGGTAAGCTGGAAATTCTTATATGATAAGGGTTTCCAGCTTTTCTTTGTCCAGAGAGATTTAAGGAGATATGGGTAAAACCACCGCTTGCGTGGGTAATTTGATGGGTATATTGAATAGGAGAGAGTTCACCCAAAAAATTACCCACGCTCATGGAGGGGAGGTCAAAATGCCCTTGACTATCAAAGGAATTGAGGCAGCAAAAGCCAAATATAATGCAATTAGCGGCAAGTACGTTCAAACAAAGCTTTCAGATGGAGACGGACTTTTTTTAATCATCACAGAAAAGACAAAATCTTGGCGGGCGCGGTACTTCTACATGGGCAAGGAGCAAACTCTTTCCCTTGGAAAATAACCATTGGTCAGCCTGAAAGACGCACGGGAAAAGAATTTTATGCTCCGGCAAGAGCTGGACAAGGGCATTAACCCCGCAGAAGAAAAGAAGAAAGAAAAAGCCCAAATCAAAGCGGTTGTACAGGAAGAACGCCGTATTGCCAACGGTGAAGACCATCCTCTCAGCTTCAAAGCCATTGCCGAAGACTGGCTTGCCGATGTAAAAAAGAACTGGAAGGAAAGCACCTACCGCGCTGAAAAGAAACGCATCCGTAAAGACCTGATCGGCCCTTTCGGGCATAGAATGATTACGGATATTACCCCTTCTGATGTGCGCACCGTGTTTCAGGCTTTGGAACGCCAGGGCAAATTCGATACATTACGGAAGATTGCTGAAAATTGTGTCCGTATTTTCAACTTCGCCATTGCTGTGGGCAAGTGCGAAAATAATCCAGCTTATTCTATCTGGAAGGGTTTATCTTTTGCCAAGCCACCAAAGCAGCGCAGCTTTCCCACCATCACCGATCCAGACAGAGTAGGCAAACTACTTTTGGACATTGAGAACTACAAGCCTAGCAATCAGGGGCTTGAAGTAGCTATGGCTTTGAAAATAGCTCCGTATGTTTTTCTTCGCCCTGGAACGCTGGTTAGTGGAGAATGGAGCGAAATTCATTGGGAAGAAAAAGAATGGCATATCCCAGGTGAAAAGATGAAAAATAGCAAGCCACATGTTGTTCCGCTTGCCACTCAGGTTTTCGCACTGCTCAAAACCCTGTATGGCTTTACAGGTGAAGGGCGATATATGTTTCCGTCATGGGGTCGCCAAGGGCATATAACCAACAACGCCCTGCTAAAATTCTACAAAAACTTGGGCTACAAGGGCGAAATGTGTTCACATGGTTTACGTCACCTTGCGGTAACATCCCTTAAAGAATTACGCTTTGAGCGTGATGTGATTTATCTGCAAATGTCGCACACCCTGGAAAGTTCACAATCCAAGGCGACCTACGACAAAACACAGCTTTTGCCACAGCGGACAGCAATGATGCAAGCTTATGCCGACTATTTGAACGGGTTACGCGAGAAGGCCAAAGCTGCCGTAGGAATGACACAAGACAAATAACATGAATCACCGCATGCTGCTTTAACGGCTCTCAGATAGTTACCGAGGGCCGTTTTTCTATGCCGGATTTCACTTTACCCTGAGCTCCCACGAAAAAAAGAACAAAACCTGTCAAGTAAAAAACTAGAAGAAATAAGTATCCCAGGACGTCCCTTGAGCACTTTTCCGTGCGCTTTTGAAGGACTTTCCCAAGTTTTATCAAAATCCCATGTTACGCTTTCGTAAAGTGGCAATAAAGCCATTCATCTTTAAGGAGGCGTTAATATGAACAATAGTCCAGCAATTCCGACAACTGGCTTTCTCCGATTGCCACAAGTTCTCAGCTTTATTCCTATAAGCAAAAGTTCTTGGTGGGATGGCGTAAAAGATGGACGTTTCCCAAAGCCTGTTAAATTGGGAAAACGTATGACTGCATGGAGAGCGGAAGGCATAGCCATGCTAGTGGAACGTATTGGCAGTCGGAATTTATAAAAACCATGCTTACAGCTGTTCCATGCACAGCAAAAAGCCTGAATCGTGAACTTATTTCCGGTTCAGGCTTCTCCAGTTCTGGAGGTAACAATTCCTCAAAAATGGGAATTGGGGCTATCAGCATGGGCAATCGTTGCGGCCATGATTCTTCAACTCCGAATCTCCGGCCAGCACACCCAATTCGTAAAGGCAAAGGCGGTTTACCACGCATCCTATCTCTGGCAGCAGAACGAGCCAAAGCATGGTACAAACACCCTGCAAAATGCCCTCCGCTTTGTTCATCCAAACGGCAAACTCGCAGTGAGCGGCGAGAAGCCATCCAAATAATCATAGAAACCCTTCTCTCTTTTCTTGACCTTGCATCCCTGTGCCTTGGAACGCCCACCACTGATAACGGCTTTGTTGACGTAGACATGAAAAGCCTTGTTCATACTTCTGGTATGAACCAACGCCGTTGTGAACGCGCTCTTGCCGCGCTCAAAGAAGCAGGATTTATAGAGGTTCGCCAACCCCGAACCCTCAATATCTATGGGGATTATGTGGGTTTACGGGCAATTCGTATTGTTACTGTTAGTTTTTTCGAACTTCTCAACCTTGGGCCAATGCTTCAACGAGAACGGGCCAGAGCCACTAAACGCTTACAGCGTAAAGCAGCTATTTAAGAGAAAAACTGTGCAGGCCAGGGAGCCTCAACCATCAAAAAGGAAGTT
>CAZYJQ010000003.1:23533-61625 GCA_964647835.1 uncultured Desulfovibrio sp.
TATTTAAGAGAAAAACTGTGCAGGCCAGGGAGCCTCAACCATCAAAAAGGAAGTTCCCATGCCGAGTAAAAAACATGTTCTCAAAACTTATTTAACCCAGGAAGAATACGAACAAATCAAGGAATCAGCAAACAAAACGAAGCTTTCACTCTCCACATTCTGCAAAAGTGTGTGCCTTGGCTACTTTGTTCCAAGTCTGGAATGTCAGGAAGCCAGAATGGAACTTCGCCGCCTAAAAGGTGAGCTTGGCAAGCTTGGTGGATTGGTGAAACAGGCTCTAGCAAATGGAGCAGACAGGCACACGGTTCACCGATTGTTGCATGAGCTTGATGCCAGACAACGAGAAGTACACGACGCCGTGAAATTGATAAAGTAGGCAGTTGCAATAAGCACATTTGCTATGCGCGTACTGATAATATTTTGCCCATAGGTAAAAAAGACAGGCAAACGTGCCCACAAATATGGGCACGTTGTTAAAGGGTTATTTACTAAGTTGTTCTGCTGCTAGAAAAGCTTTCACTGCATGGTCTAGCAAAACAACATCGTTGGACAGCACTCGCAATTCAGGCGTTACATTGCAATTATTTGCCTCGATTCTGCCTTGGCAAATTTCGATTGCCTGTTCAATCATTATTCGTGCTTGGGCCTCAAACTCCGATACATTACTTACGGCTGTTTTTTCCATAACAACTCCATTGGTTAAAGCAGCCGCATTGTGGTGTACGCACCATTACAAAGGGCACCCAAGTAGGTGACCTATAACCGCCGCAAGTGAAGAACGGCCATTCCGTTCCTCCTTATGGAGCAACGCACAAAGGCTTCACAAAACATGCACCTGCGGCATGCCAATGATAGTGCCTTGCTGTGCGCAGCAGCTTGGGCGATATGTTATTTGCAATATACTCTGTTCATACCAAGAAATTCAAATACTAATCGCATTATACATTTTCATCGGCAGACTGTGGAAAATAAGACTGGCCTGTTTTTTCAAAAATGAAAATTCCAAAGGATGCATCAATCCCGCACTGTCAAATAGTGTAATGAGTTACCAGCCATATGCATTCCTCCTAGCATACGTATGAAACATACTTACAGCATATCGCACGCAAAATGTACCCAACAAGATGAACTCTTCCCCTTTGCGAATCAAATGGACCGAAGCATGGATTTTACTATCTTCCAGAAAGAAGGGTTTTCCGGAGGAGTATCTTGGGGCGTTTCCAAAATATGTCGAAGCATCATAAGACATGTCGTTACCTGCTCCTCCGGCGAGAGTTCAGTTATGGGCTCTTGAATGGCAGTCTCTTTTGCTGGAAGTGCGGCGAAGTCGGTGGCATAGACATCGGTAAGAGTCAACCATATGCCCGCAGGCCAATTTCCTTCTCTTAAAAAGCCCAACAACTCTACCAAAAACAGCACATCCCGGCGGACAAGTGTAAATTCCGGATGGGTAAAAACATACTCCCACGGCATACGACGGGTACTTTGAGGAAAAGCTTTCCGTGTTTTTTGCACCAATTCCAACACATTTTTCCGTGCGGTAGCATAAAACGCATCCAGAGCGGCTGCGTCCAGAAGCAATGTATCTGCCGCCGGATTGTGCCCATTCGGCTTGGGTACTTCCGTCGCTGTAGGCAACTGTTCCGCCAAAACCTGAAGGCAGGGGGAGGTCGGTGTTTCACGGAATTGGTAGGTATTAGCCAGAGCCTGGTACCATTCTTCAGGGACATCATTCGCTTTGAGAAAAGCGGCAAGTTTGAAAATAAAATACGGTTGGTGTTGTATCCGGGTGAAGGCCTGCGCCTGCAATGCCTGCTCGCATATGTACGGCTCAAAACATGTTTTGCAGAGTCTGTCCAGGCCCCCAAGTAGCGTATCGCTTCTATGCAGGATTTCTGAAAGCGACAGGAGCGGAATATCCTCCTGAGGCAACCCCAGGACGGTATTCAAGAGACTATGGAGGGCTGCGCTAACAGGATATTTACGCAATGATTTGTTTGAGGCGAAACCATAGGCAGTGTACAGAGCCGACGCCATTTCCAGGGGAAGCTGCTTGAGGCATAGGTTTTGTAGCTTTAAGAGAAATTTGCCGCTGTATTGCACCAAAGTGAAATCTGCGCCGAGCAGCACGGGGTACCATGCCTGTTCCGGTGCACTCCGTTCCAGAAGAACTTGCATGTCTTCCAGGCAACGGTTACGGGCATTTTCCAGAAGAGCCAGGCGGTCCGCTTCTTCTTTTGTCTGGGGGAAATATTCCTCGGAAGGGCCCAGAGGTAGAGGCATGATAGGTATATCCATATTCTCCAGGGGAAGTATCCCGGGGAATATCATAGCGCCCGAAGGAGCTGCGGGATATCCCCGCAACGGAGTGCTCTGGCCTGATGGTGGATGTGCGTCCGGGCTGCTTTTCAAGAATTGGTATTCGCTGGCTTGCTGGGGCGTATTTTCCGGCACAGGCACACCGGTCGCGTCACCTTTAGGGAAGCTATACGCAGTGTCCTGCTTCGGTGAGACTTGATGTGGAGCGTCTGCATCCGGCAAGGCTTCTTCAGGTTTGCCGACTGATCGCGGAAATGCATACCCGGACGCTCCGCCTGTCTCTTCGTTTTCCGGCGGCGGAGGTGCAGCTGTTTCTCCTTTGGGGAATTGATACTCGCCAATTTGCGGGGACGCATTTTTTGGCGTGCCCACGCTGGGTGTACCGGGCGCGCCACCTTTAGGGAAGCTGTATCCCTTGTTCTGGGACTCTGCCTCTTCCGGCTTCGCGTCTGCGCCTTGCGGAGGGCGAAATTGATATGCCAGAGATTCCGACTGGTCGGATTCTTCTTGCGCCGGGGATTCTTCCTCATTCACAGGCCCAGCAGGGCCGAGTTTGTGTAAATTTTTCGGAACTGTTCGAAAAGCCGTAGGTTTTGACTCCGGCTGGTCTTTTACCTTTTTAGGAAGTTTCTTCTCCCGCTCTTTGGCTATTTCCATAGCCTCAGCATAGGCTTCGTGCAGCCTCTGAAATCCCTTTGGATCCCTCTCAATGTGGCACTCCGCAGCCAGCCTGGCATACGCTTTCTTTATAGCGGCAGTTCCCGCTGTGGACTTGATGCCCAGGATGGTCCAGATATTCATGGTGCCTCCAAATTCCAGCTATCACTGCACAGGCGGATTGGAATCCCCGCCGGGCGGACTTTTCCGCAGGGAAGAAGGATCGGAAGGACGGTCTTCTTCACGTTCGCCGTCATCCTCAAAAAGGTCTGACGGGAAGAGGCCTTCACCAAGGATACGTTCTTCCATGGACTGCAAAAATTCTCTGAATGTATTCATTTCGCGGGCCAATGCGGTAGGTGCTCCGTGTGTGGCAATTTCTATGAAATAGTCCAATGTCTCGGCGATGGCATCTCTGGTTCGGCCAGTACTCTGGGCGTAGAGGCGTTGACCAAGGGCAATCAGGGTACGGGTTTCTTCCCTCTCCTGGAGTGGAAGTTTTAATTGAGCCAGTTCCTTGAGCCGTCGCCGGACCTGCTCATCCGTCAACGTACTGTTTTGGCCCAGGAAGAGTTCACGGAACACCTGCCCGGTGCTGACAACGGTAACTTCAACTTCCAAAATGCCGTTGATGTCGTAAGTAAAACGTATATCTATCGACTCCTCGCCCGCAGGCCCCGGAGGAATAGGTACGGTGAATTCACCCAGCTTGAGATTATCCTTGGCATAGCGTTCTTCTCCCTGAAAGACATCAACAGAAACTTGTGTTTGAAAGTTGGCCGTTGTGCAATGCCGTTCCACCCGACTGCATGGGAGAACACTGTTGCGCTCGATGATGGGAGCATACCGGGGCAGTGCGCTGTTCACCTTGTTTCTGACGCTGGTGCCAAGGGTAAAAGGACACAGGTCGGTCATAACGATATCCTTGATGGATTCGCGGCGCTCCCGGATGCCTGCATAAACGCCGACGCCCAACCCAACAACGGTATCCGGTGAAAAGGGGTTATCCAGTTCCCGTTTCAGCAACTGTTTGAGGTAATCCTGTACAATGGGCATCTTGCAGGAACCGCCCACCATGATAATCCGCGAAATATCGTCCAGCGTTTTCTCGGCGTCCACCAGAGAGCGCCGCACGGGAAGCCCCATACGTTGAAAAAGTGGTGCGCAGAGGTCCACGAGTTTCTGGTTGGTTAACTCAAAGTTGCCGGCGGCCTCCCCTTCGGAGATAACAATACGTGCCATATCCTCTTGACTCAAACGTCGTTTGGCCTGTTCCGCCTGATACAGCAAAGCAGCTTGTCCCAAGGGGGAAAGGCTTTCAAAACGCAGATTGTTGGCTGTGCAAAAGGCCTGCGCGATCTGGTGGTCAAAGTCCGTTCCGCCAAGGCGGTTATCACCCGAGACAGCCAGAACGCTGACCATATTGTCAAAGCAATCCACCAGAGAAACGTCCAGGGTTCCACCGCCGAAGTCGAAAACCAGCGCGGTGAAATCCACTTCCCGGTCATACAGACGGCAGGTCAAGGCCGCTGCCGAAGGTTCGTTGAGAATGCGGTTCACAGTGAGCCCAGCCAAAAAACCCGCCCGTTTTGTGGCGGCGCGCTGGTTGTCATTGAAATAGGCCGGTACGCTGACAATGGCCTCGGTGATACTTTCCTCGGGCGAATTCTTTGCAAGATAGTTTTCCGCATCATCCTTGAGCTTACGCAGGACAAAGGAGGAAAGGTCCTCCGGCGTGTAGGCTTTCCCGTCCAGGAAATACTTTTTATTGGTTCCCATGAAACGTTTGAACTCGGCAGCGCTTTTGTCCGCCGCACTGATCAGACGCTCCTTGGCCGCCTGTCCCACAAGCACGCTACCGTCTTCATCAATGCTGACAACGCTTGGAGTCAATACTTCACCGAGGGCATTGGGAATAAGCTCGACGCCGGTGTCGCGCCAGATGCTGACCAAACAGTTGGTCGTACCGAGATCAATGCCTATGATAGCCATAGTGTTTTACCTTTGCATAAATTTTTTTGCGACTATTGTAGCCTCAGCCCGCAATCAATCGGAAAGATTATTGACGTACATGGTTATAGAAAGGTTTGAGTTTTCCTGGCCCATTTCAACAATAAGTGTGAGTCCGTCACTTTTTCGTTCATACGTCCAGAGCGACTCAACACTCATGACCGTTCCATGGTCGACAAAATCGGCCTTCCTGAGCTGTTCTTTATAGGAGTCCATAAAACTGGAGTCTGCAACCGTATAGACATAAGAAAGGCCCTCGTACCCTTCTTCAGGAAGCACAACACTGCTATAGGGCATCGGTGCGCCATCAAGCATGGGCACAGGGAAGTCTTTGTCCGGTATTTCGGCGTATAAAGCAGAAGCGCCGGAGTCCCCTTCTGTTTTCATTATCGATTTATCTAAGGTGTCATCGGCAAGCGCTAGGGACGCCGAGAATGCAAGCATCGCCAACGTTAGGCATACAAATGTTATTATCCTTTTCATACAAACTGCTCCTTTGGGTAGCGTAATGGCTTCAAGTTATGATGGACCAACACAGTGAGTGGAGCAATCACCCAGCGGGTGATTTTTCGTGGAAAATATATATTCCGAAGTGAGTTGCCGTGAAATTCAGGTAAAGACGACCGCTGTCAGCGGTAAACTTGACAACACAGTAATTGGAATCAGCCACCCCACTCATGTAATAAATGCTGTCCCTTTTCTGCCAAAACATCGCTTTCGTTTTCTATTCTTCAAGGGCTCCCAGCATTCCTTTTAGTCTCCTTCCGAATAGAGAGCTGCGGGTCGCAAAAATAGATGGATGATTTGTGGTCTCCACGAAAGAGCTTGATGCTCAGAGAATCGGCGAGTATAATGAAACAAAAGTTTTAGAGGGAAACTCCCTTGCGCGGCAACAGCATGGCTCTCATATTCGGAAAATCCCTCGCCATTGATCAAAGCCATGAATGAAGCCGGGCTTCTACTAATCAGTAATGGGACATTTTTTGACGTCCGCCATTTGGGTCTCCTGTAGTGTGGCTAATACTGTATTATCAGCTCAAGATTGACGACAGCGATTTCGGCGTTGTGCTAAATCTGTAAAACAATGCGCTTTGAGTTCATTACAAAAATACCCTGAGTTGCTTTTGAACTCAAAAAAGCCTTCCGTATGGAGACCAGTTTCTCTACTCTTTCGTTCTTTCATTTTCTAAAGGAAAACATCCTCGAGTGAAACTATCCTAGGGCAAAATTGAATATTTTTGGAGGTAGAGAGCTGAAGACAACTAAAAATTTACCCACCCCAAGGATGAGAGACGTGCCGAGTTTATAAAAACTCAGTCAGGACATAAAATTTTTTCCTAGAAAAACATCAAATAAATCAACATCTCCAAAGAAAATTACCCTGCGGGTGATATACTCTTGAAAACACATTTGCTATGTTTTAACTGTCAAAGGTCTATAAATGGGATTAATTCGGTTACCGATTCTCATTGTCCTGTTTTATTCACTGCAAAGGATCTTGCATTGGAGACACAGTATGAAGAAATTTATCGTAGCATGGGGAATTATCCTTTTAGGTATTTTTTTAACCGGGTGTTCGCAGTCTCCCTTTGAATCAAAACCGGTAGTGCTGACCTTTTGGCAGGTGTACGGCGGGCAGACCGATTCTCCGATGAACACCATGGTTGACCGTTTTAACCAAAGCGTTGGTCGGGAAAAAGGCATCACCATCAACATAACGTCAATATCCACTGTTGACGATGTCCATTCCGCCTTAATCGCATCAATCAGAAAACACCCTGGAGCAGGAGATCTGCCGGACCTGTTCATTGTGTACCCCAAAACCGCTCTCACCATGGGGACGGAAAGAATGGTGGACTGGAAAGAATATCTGACCGAAGCGCAGCTTAAAGAATTTGTCCCTACATTTCTTTCTGAGGGCGAAATAGACGGACGTCAGGTGCTTTTGCCTATCGCCAAATCTTCAAGTGCCCTTTTTGTCAATGCAACGATTTTTGATCAATTTTCCAAAGAGACAGGTGTTACCTATGAATCCCTCGCCACATGGGAAGGAATGTTCAAAGCGGCTGAGCGGTATTACCAGTGGTCCGGCGGGAAAACTTTTTTCAAATATGATGACTGGATGCACTACAGCATGGTCAACACAGCAGCTCTAGGCGGGACTTTTTTTGAAGATAAAAAGATCAACTTTCACGATAGCGTTTTCCAAAAAATTTGGGGGAAGTTGGCGTCTTCTGCTGTTTCAGGAGAAATTAGTCTTTTTGGGGGCTACTCGACAACGACCATGATGACGGGAGAGTCGATTTGCGGCATTGAGTCCACGGCGTCCATCCTTTACTACAAAGATACCGTCACCTTTCCCGACAATACGACAATTCCCCTGCGGTTGAAAATTTTTCCTGTGCCTTCTTTTGCCGATGCCAAAACTTTGGCTATTCAGCGGGGAGCGGGATTGGGCATGATTAAATCAACGCTTGAAAAAGAACGTGCGGCAGCGGTTTTCGCACAGTGGCTGACAGATCCGGAAAACAATGTGCCTTTTGTTATGGCCTCTGGCTATTTCCCAGTGAAGGAAGTTGCCTATCAGAATTTTTTGGAAAAACATGATTTTCAATACCAAAGTGAACGGTACCGAGAGCTTTACAGTGCCATTCGAAAAATACATGCGCAGTCCGAGTTTTATATTCCCCCATACTTTGAAGGATATGGGGATATGGAAAAAAAATTTGCAAACGCACAGATCGAATTGTTCAGAAAGTACAGAGACCAAAAGAGTGAAGAACGCTTGCCTCTGGAATCTTTGATTCCTCAGATGTTTTCTGAATTGCAGGCCACTATGGAGTAATGTTTTATCGTACAGGAAAGAGACTATGTTCGCATCTCTCAAAAACGCTATTATCCTCTTGCGAAACTCTGAAAAAACCAGTGTAGCTCTTCGTTGGCGCCTTCAAATATTTCTTCTTTCCTTTGCTGCGATTATTTTCAGTGTCATTATGTTGTTTGTTGTCGTGTTCGACGTGTTTTCGCCGCATAAAACTGCAGCGACATCTTTAGAATTACAACTTGCAAGATACGAACATCGCCTTACAACATATTTCAGCAATACTGCAGCTCAAGGTATCCATTTTTCTCGCCAGTTGGCAAAAGAGATAGACAAAATTCTTTCAGAACAAGAAATTTCTTTTGACGATGTAGCTGACAATCAAAAATTGATCGCTCTGCTTCAAAGCAGTACCTATGGTCTTATGCGCGATGCCTTTCATATCGCTGACTGTAGTGGCTCTTTCATTATATTCGATACCACAGTCAATACCAAGCTTCCCAATGCAAAAAATTCAAGAAGCGGAATGTACTTGAAGCTTGCCAACGTCAACACGCCCAAACCTGTTAACCCCCTTGTGCTATGGACCAGAGGGATTCATGAGTTGGGCCATGAAAACAACCATTTGTTCCACAACAAATGGGAGCTTGAGTTTGATGTATCAAAACTTCCTTTTTACAAGCCGCTCATAGATAATGCATCAAGAGAACTGATCGACAGCTATTATTATTCCCCTGCTTTTACTTTTCCTGGTACCTGGGAAAAAATAATGGTTCTGTGCGTTCCCATTGTGGGGAAAAATGGGGATGTTTACGGTGTATGCGGATTTGAACTGAATTCTATTTTTTTCAAATTGTTGCATGCGGAATCCGGCAGCCAATATGACAGACTCACGGGGCTGGTGGCGCAAAGGCAGGGGGACATCATTCTGCCGGGAACTGGCCTGGAGTTTGGCACCAAGGACGGGTACTTCGCTGGACTTGGCGAAGGCAATTTAACCGTCCAGCGTGATGGTAGCCATAATCATTACCTGATGAGCTGGAAAGAAAGCGGTTCCTTGAATTTTATCGGCCTGGACAAAGATATAAGCTTGTCGCCTTTCTCCGATACATTCGCAGGTCCATCATGGACGCTGGTCTGTATGATCCCTCAAAAGGATTATGATTGCACTGTCTGGACGAGTTACATGAAACTTGCTTTATTCTGTGCATCTTTTCTTGTCGTTGTAATCGTACTTACCTACGTCATCAGTAGGCGCTTCAATTTGCCGATTTTAAAGGGACTTGACGCCATAAAAGAAGGTTCGATGCAAAAGACCTACATCAATGAAATTGATGACCTTCTGGAATTTATGGCAGCCAATGATAAAATTCACGATGCGGACATGTCTGCATTTTATGAGTTCAAGGAAAACATCAAGGATCTTTCCAGAGCGGAAACAGCGATTTTCAACCTGTATATGGAAGGTTATTCCGCAGCCAGAATCGCTGAAATGCTGTATATCTCTATAAATACGCTTAAATCACACAACAAGAACATCTACAGGAAATTAAACGTTACCTCCCGTAAGGAACTAATGGTTTACGCCCAGATGATGAAAACTGCAGAGTAACGTACAGACTCTCGCGTCTCGCCACTTGGAACAAATGCAGTGGGATGACGGGCAGAAGATCCAAGACGCTCCGATGTGTCACGGTCTGAAAAGAGCAAGAAAGAGGTCAAGGCGGGCTTGGCCGAACGGTTGAATGTCAGGCCAAACCACGTCTTCTGTCATAGCGAAAATGATACTGATTATAGCCTGCTGCCCGGATACGTCCTCTTTTTCGAGGGACAACATGGAAAATTGATCTCCCTGAATGATGGCGCCAAGAAAGCTATCCAAGATTTGTGCAATCAAATCGTACGTAAAAATGACAAAACGGGTTTTTGCCAAAAATATACATGCAGCATTTTATGCTGCGATGAAATAACCCATCCGAATTCTTTATATGCTTTTTCGCGAGAGGATTAAAATGTTGCCGGCCTTGTGAAACGAATTCAACAAGGCCGGTAACAATCACACAAACGCATGAAAATGTTATAGTAAAAAACTGCTTATCTCATTTTATATTCTTCCCATAACTGTACGGCAAATTTGCGAAGCTCCGCCGGGCCACCAATAAAAGCCTGGTCTAATGTGCACTCTCCGCCGCTGTATTCATCTCCGCCTACCCATGATCTTGTTTCACCCCGCACGGCATACTTTTTTTCGCCTTCGTACATAATTATTTTCATAGGTATAGGGCCGGGGTCGCCTGCGCATTGCAGGATATAGGGCAGCCAGATTTCCGCCTGCCCATTGTTGTTCACATCCGTCACGCGAAAGGCGTCAGTGATAAATGCCGCATTCATTCCGTCCAGATCGCAGTCCCGCACAAAGTCCATAACCCGCCAGGCCTGCTTTGCATCGTTGTTCCCTTCCGGAACGTAACGATACGCGAAAAGTTCCTTGGTGCGTGTCTTTGCGTCAAATTTTTCGGAATATCCAACAGTGATATCCGTTTCCGTGAGCACAATCATATTGTCGCCAGTCGTATCCGTATAGCGATGTATGGCAACGATATTCCCATTTATCAGTGATTTTTTGCTTATGATGACGGATTTACTTTCGCCCTTTGAAGCAAGCTCACGGGGAGAAGGAATGACTTCTACATCGCTGGCCCTGACAAACACGTTCTCGCCGGGAAGGTCGTACATTTTATACGCGTACCAAAATCCTGAAGGATTACGCATCCCCTGTTCATTGATCTCATATACTTCGTACCATTGTGAACCATCTTCTGCGGTACGTTTTCCTGACGCATGAAGAAACCAGTCGGCTTGCACCGTTTCTACAATCTTTGAATCGGTGGCGTCCGGCTTATCCCTAAGAATGGTATTATCGTGCAAGGGTTTCAAAAAAACATCTTCCGCTTGAGCGAAAGGTGCCCACAAAAGGCACAGGAAGACAAAACAGGCGGTCAGTATAGCTTTCATAGGCAACATCCTTATATATCGTCTACATATCAACATAGAATAGCTTGTCTTTCATTAACACGATCTCGTCGGGCTTGAATTTTTTAACTTCGATGAGGTCGAAGTTATGGGCGTTGTTATATTCTGCCGAACCTTTACTGCACGATGGGATTTGAGAATTTGTGAAGAAATTTTTCACCCTGCTTCTTTGATCCTTAAGATATTTTTCCAGCTCATCCAAAACAGATGCGCCTTTGTCTTTTCTGTTTGTCAGATAACGGCCAAAATCCGACAACGTAAGTATTTTCGCGTTGCAAGCGAAACATTGCCACGAAAACAACGAGATTTCGCTCTCGGATAAGCCAGCATTTCTCGCAGACGCACCACCAGCCAAGCTAAGAACAAAAACCACCGCTAAAAGCATGCTCGTTACTTTTTTCATCTTTCTTCCTCTTCTAATTTTTCAATAAAGCCCCGTTTCAAATACGGCAGGCGACGAAAGAAAAACATCGCCTGAAGCCAGGTGCAACTTCATCTACAGATATTTCTTACAGAAAATTTGACATATCGAAATCGCCCGGAGGGTAGTTTTTGCTAAAAAAGAAGATTGTAGCGTATCCCCCTGAGGGTGATATCCCGTATGGCATCGCATGCGTGCTTATATCATATAGCTTTTCTTGAAGATTTCTTCACCGACAATGCCGTACTCGCCGGAAGCGTATTGAACGAGCCAGTCTCCGGGGTTACCAAGCAGAATCCCTTTTTCGTCAGGCAATGCCACGGAAAAATCACTGCGCATCTGTACCGTCCAAACCGGATCGGCAACGGATCGATATGTGCCGTTTTCACCCCGCACTGTGTTTGCACCCGGAGCATAAGTTTCGTCAAAACGAGACCGCGAAACAGGCCAGGGTTCATTATCAACCCCGGTTACAAGAGCATCCCCTTTTTCATAACTGACCATGCCCTCACGAGTCTGTAAAACGCCCGTTGTAGCAGCAAATATGACCTGTACCGGGAAATCTCGTTTGACGGCGCGGATTGCATCCGATCGCTGGGAAATATCCTCGCCCGTCATATCTTGGACGTAAATCTGTGGAAAAATGGATGCCGTGACGATATACAAATCCTCCGGGGAGCGGGCCACGAGCCAATCTCCGGGGTTGCCGGTGAAGTAATCATCCTCGTCCCAACGGGTGAACACTTTGACGCGTTCATCAAGGCACATGGCCTTTACCGTGTCTATGCCGGTGCTTATACACGCACATGCGTGTTCCAGCAGGGACACGCGTTTGCCCGTATTTTTATTAAGCACAGTGGGAGCATAGGAAAAATCCGGGGCATAGGGGTCTTCCAGCGGCCGGTAATTTCGTTCAAAAACCGCACGTTCCATGTGGTAGACTTCACCCGCGATGCCGATCATGAGAATGGTGTCTTCCCCGGCCTGCACGTCCATATCGCCTTCCAGCATGCGCAGTTGCAGTTCGGCACTATGTTCAAACAGTTTTGAACAGGGTACGAACCCTTGGCGCACCGGAAGTTTTCTATATGCAGCCGTGGCTTGTAGGTCCAACCAACCGTGCAGACTTGTTGGATTGAGACAATCCAACACTCTGAATGCGCCATAGTAGTTGCGGACGCTGTCACCGCAGAAGGTAAGAAAAGGCGTGTTCCCGTGTTTCTCCTGATACTTGCTGCCCGCAATGTAGCCCCCGGCCTTTTCCCTGTGTCCGCCGCCGGAACCTAATCCTTCAGCCAGCCAGGCCGCCAGCTCCGAAGCCTTTGTTTCCCTGGCGGACGTACGCACGGAAAATTTTACATCCCCGCTTGGTGTATGTGCATAGGCCACAACAAGATCAACGGTATCTACCTGCATGGAAAGGTCACTGATGAAACCAAGAATGTTCGGGTCGCAGGGCGGTGCGGGAATGAGGGCGAAACGGAATTGCCGATCGGCGAAAAGGTCGTTCAGTGCCGTGGAAACCTGTGCCAAGTCGGCAAGAGAAAGATTGGACAGTTTGAGCCGTTTCAGAATGGTTTCATCCACGGCAAGGGCATCCCACATATCACGATCCAGCGGATGCCGCACTTCGGCGAACCCGTTGGTATCAGTGAACAGGCCATAGTGCAGAGCCGTGCCCAGACGGATATCCATTGGGAAAGATTCTCGCCGGAGGAGATCCCAGATCAGGGTGGCGCAACAGCCAAGCCAGGGCCGCAAATCGCACAGCTCTGGCAGATCCTTCTCCTGGATATGGTGATCGATAATCGCCACATGCGGTGCCGTCACCCGTGCGACATTGCCCGCGCCGTGCTGGCAATCCACAGTTATCAGCAGCCCGTCCCATTCTTTACGATCGGGAGCGTGTTGCACGGGGATATCCAGGGCTTCTATCATCCCAAGCAGATTGGGTTTGGTTATGGGCGGACCGCCGTAAAAAAACATCGACTGTTTGCCGGCCGCTTCAAAGTAGCGGTACAGCCCGAACCCCGAAGCCAGAAAATCCGCATCCGGAATGTTGTGGCATTGAATGGCGATGGTGTCATGCGTAAGAAGGTCGCTCAATTTCATTGGCTTCTTCCCTCTGCTTTTTCCATTTTAACCTCGCAGTTGGGAGGAAGGTTCGCCTTGAACCGCCACAGGGCATCGGCATCCAGGCCGTGCCCCGTATCGGTTAGAATGACGCTTTTCAGCCTTCTCAGATACTTCCCAAGTTCAAGGTCGGTAATGGGCACACCACTTATATCCAACACTTCAAGATTACTCAGTGGCCGCAACTGTTTGAGGTCACTGACCGGGTTGTTGCTTAGAGAAAGGCCGATGAGCGTCCTTTTACAATTTTGCAGAGGCGCAAGGTCGCTAATGCGGTTATTGCCGAGTCCGAGAACCATCACGCCCTCCAGATGGCCAAGGGGCGTGATATCCTCAATTTGGTTGCTTTCCAGATTGAGGATGCCAATCCCCTTCATGTGTCGCAGCGGTTCAATATTCGTAATATTGCGCCCGGAAAGATTGAGGCGGTCTTTGAAGGAAGCCAGGTCCTGGTCTGTGACGCTTCCGCGCGGTTTTTGCATTTCCTCGCGTAAGGCTGTTTCCAAATTTTTGTCGGCAAAGACTGTATCGCTGCCGGACTTTTGCAGAAGAGTATACCCGCCCAATGCCAGTGCGACCAAAAGAACAGCCGTCATTAGGCCCAGAAATATTTTTTTACCTTTTGTCCCTGCAGGTTGCCCTTTACTACTTTCCCTGCGCTTCCTTGGTACTTCTTGTATTGGCAAAGCGTCGCGTTCTTCGCCGCGAGTTTTTTCAGGCAATAGTGAGCTGAATAGGCGGTCGTAAAATTTTTCTTTGTCGTGGAAACGGTTTTCAAGCAGCGCCTGAATGTTTCCAAGCTGCATTTTCAGCCCATCCGGAAGCTCTGTTTCCTCGACATGTACACAAACCATGGTTTTTTTCTGATCTATGGCAAAGACGATTTCTTTACGCACATTGTGTGAAGCAATCGCGGCATCGGAAATGAAAACTAGAAAGACTTCCGCGTTTACCAGAGCCGAGGCGATTTCGTCCGACCAGTCTGTGCCGGGGTCTATCCCCTAATCATACCAGATGCGAAAGCCCTCATTATGCAGTCGGGTGATGTGCGCGTAAACAATGTCGGAATTTTTATGCGCATAGCTGACAAAAACATAGGGGGCATTACCTCTATAGGCATCAAATGGGGGGACAAGACTTTCCATGCGTTCCTCGTTACAGAATAATTCGTTAACGGTATTCGTGATCCTTACTCTTTTTTATTCGAGATTGGGAAACGCTATAAAGACATCATAGACCGCGTCGCTAACGTTATACAGCTTCAACATTCCCCAATTTTCATCCGCTTCACGATGCAGTGAAGCCAGACCAAAAGGCGTTTGAAAGTACATGATACCTTCGGACATGGTGAGATTTCCCCCACCGATTTTGGCGATTATCTGCTTGGCGCTTTCCGGAAGAGTCGTGAACTCGGTATGTTTATCCGCTTCCGCGACGGGGTAGAGACAGGCCGCCACCCACCGTTCATTCTTTTCCGATGTCGCCACGACCCAAGGGCCGTTTGCACTCGATGACCAGCCTCTTTGCAGTTCTTGAGATATCACCGGCGGGGGCGTTTTTTCACTTTCAGCTACCCGGAAAGTTGCAAAGTCGGGAAGGGCAAAGGAGCTACTCTCAAGCGGCAAAGAACTGGCAGGTTCATTGCCGGTAAAGGAAAACCACTCGGCAAGAACCTCGGAGTCGGCAAGGCTTGTAAAAATTTTGCCGAGTTCCGGATTTTTAGTCTTGATACTACGTAGTAGAGGGAGAATGTCTTTGTGCGCGTAAGTGGCATCTACTGTAATCACCCAGGTGCCGGATCCCATAAGCCAGGCCCGGCCCCCGGCAGTGCCGGCGTAAATATATCCCTGACCGTCAGGCAGCTTACGTAATGTTTTTTTATTGATAAAAGCAGAAGCCTCTTGCGCCAGCAGCTCTGCGTCAAGGAGCAGATATTCTTTACACGTTATTATAACCGATCCCGTCTCGTCTGGCATAAGGAAGAATACCGCAGACGCGCCTTCCTGATCCGCCTGCCATTTCGCGGGAACAGCTGCCGTGAAATGTTCAAATGTCTGCTTCGCAGCCTGCGCGGGAGCGGCAGTCATGAATAAAAAACAAAGTATCATCAGGCATTGTTTGAATTTCATCTTGTCTCCTTTTACTTTCACGCTGAATACCCTTGCTAATTGTTGTAGTTAAAGTAGATTACTTTTGAAATTATCTGGGCTAGATTTGCCTCCGGCGGGCAAAGGGATTGAATCCCTTTGGAAACCCCGTTTGTGACAATGATACGGAATGCGCAATTTCAAAGTGAAAATGCCCTAGAGGTGAAGGCCCCCTTTATACTTGTATTTTTCCCACAATCCTTTGGCAAAAGTGGTAAATTCGGCAGGGCCTGCGCCAAAAGCCGCATCCAGGGTATAGGTGTCGCCCATGTGCGCATCCTCGGTCATCTGAATTCGTGTTTCACCTCGCAGGGCATACTTTTGTTGGCCTTCATACATGATAATCTTCATATCCAGGGGGCTTGGGTCGCTTCGGCAGGTCAGATAATAGACCATCCAGACCTCCGCTATGCCATTGTTGTCCAAATCGGTGATTTGCAAGGAGTTTTGTTCAAACTCAGCGTTCATATCTACTGCGGAACAGCCACGCACAAAATCGTATACGCGCCAGTTCTGCTGGGCGGCGCCGTCTTTTTTCAACAAAAAACTATAGACCGCCAGTTCCTTGCTCCGCGAAGAAGTATGGAACTCGATTGCATCGTTTTTTTCATTCCACAACGCATCTTCCGGGCTGAAAAAGATGTCGGTTTCCGTGAACAGAATCACATTGTCGCCAAGACTGTCTGTATACCGGACAGTTTTGACAGTTTTTCCCGGCAGGTCTGGGAAACTATAGTCGGCAATATCCTTCTGGTTGTCTGCAGCAACACTGACTGACACAGGAGAGACAAAAAACAGGCATAAACAGACAAAACAAGCAGCCGGCCAAGCGAGTAACGAAAATCTCATACTGCTTTACCCCTTACTCTTTATGCGGTTTGGAGATACCCGGACGCAGCAGATAGACATCGTTATCTTCCGGTAAAAACCAGAGGAAATGTTCCTCACCGTCTTCTCCCTGCCGGAAGGAAATAACGTATTGGTATTCCAGGCCGCCGGTTTCTTCCGTAAATTGCTGCCAGTTACCGGAGTATGCAAAGGCCTGCCCCGTTTTTAGCGGGTACTTGCCTTTAATTCCGGTCAATTCTATATCACCGCCGTTGTTTTTGATCGTATGGACTGTGAAAATAGCCGGCGTGACAAAGGGAACAAAAAACCAGGAATCTGTCGTTGTTGCATCAAAATTTCCCGCAATGTTGCTATAGTCACTGCGTAGCGCATCAAACTCTGCCTGACTTTGTATCCGTTGCACCGAGGCAAAGGGCATGGGCAGCTTCCTTTCAAGTTTTCCGTTCGCCCAGGTCAACTTGAGGTCTTGGACAGACATACCTTCTTCTGCCCGGTGCCATTCTATCCCTGTTTCAGGAACGAATTGCATATCACCCTGCAGGCTCCATTTGCCACGCTGGTATTGTAGACGGCCCGCATATGTTCCAAAAGTATCAAATCTGGCCGCCCCGGCAACGGCAAAGGAAAGCTGTACCCCAAAAAGGCCGTCGGTATCCGGATCGACCAGAGAGACTGCTGTCAGGTAGCTGCCGTGAATCGGTATGGGGGTTACAATTTCCTCTGTAGTAGCATTAAAGATCCCCGCTTCGGCATAGCCGACCTTGCGTTCGGCATCTTTTATGAAGAGCATGAATTGGTCAAATATTTTGGGGAAGGCAATCTCAACGCGGTACCAATCGGCAAAAACTCCTTCTGCGGCAAAGGCCGCATTGGTCCATTCGCTGTCAAAAATAATTTTGGCTGCACCGTCTGAAAAATCCACCACGCAGCACCAGGCGTAAATACCGTTTTTAACCTGAGTGAAGGAAAGAAACAGTTCCTGTTTTTCCGGCGAAACAAATGAAGCAGCCCGCAACTCTTCAAAAGACATGCCGTTCTCCGCAGGCAATCGCAATATGTTGCCGGGTCCGGCCTGCGGTGTGATTTCCAAGAGCCAGGGGCCGAGTTCGCTATTGCCGTCATTGATAACGCGTACTGTGGCAACAACGCCTTTTTGGAATTCAACGGTCTGTTTCGCGACTTCAGTTATGACTCCGGTCACGGCAGGCTCGGCGGCACAAACCGTAAATGGAGCCATAGTCCCCAACATCACAACGAAAAGGATAAAAAACATCCCTCTTGCCGCTCTATTCCGTTTGCATGTGTTCATGGATTCTCCCGTAGTCGTATGATTCGCCTTTACGGCAGCGCAAAAAGCCGCTTCCATCACCTTCTCTGTAGTTTGATACTTACAGACAGACGCCCGCTGCGCTTTTCTTCAGCCAAACATGGCAGGTCTTTTCTTCTTGGGAAACTACCCTGAGGGTGAATTCGCTAAAAAAATACAGGTTGTCTGCCCCAGCAAAAAGCCAAAACACGCCAAAAGACGGGAAGGCGCCTGAAAAAGACACTCACCCTGGGGGTGATATCCAAAAAAAGCCTTCTCTCCGAGGCTACGAAAGGGAATATCCCGGTTTTGCACAAAGCCGACATTCTCAGTTTTTCATGGAAAACGCCGTTCTTTCTTGCGATCAGCCGGGGTTGTACAGAAATAGTTGCGCAAATTACCCTGTGGGGTGATAGCTGCGGTCCTTCTGTTTTGGTACGTTTGGAAAAACAGGGATCAAGGATTTTTGCTACATTTTTCTTGTAGTTGAAGGGTAGGCGCAGTTTGCAAAACAGTTTTACAATCAAAAGGAGAACGACCCGATGAGATTAGGAAAAATTTTGCTGATAGTTATGCTTTTAAGTTTTGTCTCCAGCACTGTGTACGCCGCGCCCACAGTGAAACGCAGTAAAGATGTTTTTATTATTGAAGAAGCGGTTAATGATGATATTTTGGCCAAGATAAAAGCGGAAATGGGCCAGGTGAATCAGCAATACCTCAGCTTCGTTCTCAAAAAAATTACTAACGACGATTTGGAAAAACTGTGTACGGCCTATCCGGGTATTGATGGCCTGACTATTGAGAACAGCAAAGAGCTGACCTCTATCGCGCCGGTTGCCGGGCTCAAGGGGCTTCGCGGCATCAAACTGGGCGGTACAACAGTTGCCGACCTTTCACCCCTTGCCGGGCTGGTGGAAATGCAAAGACTTGACCTGAATGGCAAAGAATTCGGACCGGATCTCAAGTGGATGGCCGGTATGACAAAGCTTACCAGTATCGGGATTTCCGCAGGAAACGCCCTGGTTTCCTTTGAAGGTATTCCGCAGCTTCAAAAACTACAAAGAATCAAGCTCAATAGCGCAGCGCCGGCTGACCTTACGCCGCTTCTGGTTTTGCCGGCTCTGACTTCGATAGATTTTAACGGCTGCACCATTAAAGATCTTAGCCCGTTGGCCAAATTGCCGAACCTAACCGACTTGAATCTCTATGGAGTAACAGTCAGTGACTTTGGCCCGTTGAGTGAAGCCCCCCACCTTAAGAAATTAACGTATTACGCCACCAAAGGAGCTGATTACAGCACCCTTGGCAAGCTGACTCAAATTGAGAACCTTCAAGGTGGCCTGAGCAACTTGGCGGATATCGCCTGGGTTGCAGATCTGCAAAAGTTAAAAGAGTTCAGAGTGTTTGCTGAAAATATAGAAGATTACACCCCTTTGGCTAAAACCAATGTGGAAAAATTTACCATCTGGAGCATGAAAAAACCTACAAATCTGACCCAACTTTCAGATGTTGTTTCTCTCAAGTATCTCAAGTTGTGGGGGCTTAAGGATACCACCGGATTTGAAGGGTTGGCCACCTTGGTAAACCTGGAAGAATTCATTATAGACGATGTTAACCAAAAAGAGGGTTCGGTCGACCTGTCTTTCATCAAAGGGCTGACCAAGGTAAAAACGCTGAGCCTGCGCGGCGCCACACTGACCAATGTCGACGGCTTGGTTTCTCTTTCGGCCCTTAAAAAACTGGATGCCAAAGAATTGAATGCCAGAGAAGGTGACCCGGCTTTGGATCTTTCCTTTGTCGGAAAACTTGGGGCTCTTGAATCTCTGGATTTGGGCAAAAGCCATGTCAGCGCATTTGAAGCGGTAACTGATGCCAAAGCCCTGACCTCTGTCAACCTTGCGGGAGTTAGCGGTATAACCAGCCTGGCACCGCTTAAAGCGTTGCCAAAGCTTAAAAACCTGACAGTCAGCAAAGACGTTTTCCCTGCGGCTGAGCTTTCCGGTTTCGCTGAAACAGTTACAATTAATCAACGCTAGGAATAACGACAGCATGTAGCTCTTCCGGTATTGTTTTCATAGCCGGGGGAGCTACACCTGCCTGTGTAAAGGGATTTTTAAGGAGTTTTTGATTATGAACGTGTTTCGCCAGGTTGCTCCCCATGCTGCCTACCAGCGTGCTTTTATAGGTTGTGTTGTTCTTCTTTCATGCTTTATTGCCCTGTCACAGAGTTGGGCCTCTGAAAAAACGTATACCAATAGTATTGGCATGGAGTTTGTTCTTATCCCCTCCGGGAGTTTTATGATGGGAGCAGAGCAAGAATTTGAACCTGCTGATAGTGATGAAGCTCCGCGGCATCTTGTGACCATTTCCAAAGCCTTTTATTTGGGGAAATTTGAAGTGACACAAAGCCAATGGGTGGCTGTTATGGGGGATAACCCCAGTGAATTTAAGGGGGACACCAGGCCTGTGGACGGTATTTCCTGGGATGACACACAGTCTTTTTTGCAAAAATTAAACCAGATGGAAGGGACTGACAAATACCGCCTGCCCACAGAGGCAGAGTGGGAATACGCTGCCCGGGCTGGCACAGAAAGTACCTATTTTTTTGGGAATGATGCTGAGGACCTTGGCGATTACGCCTGGTACGGTGATAAATTGGGCGAGACCTCACATCCGGTGGGGCAAAAAAAACCCAACCCTTGGGGGCTTTTTGATGTGTATGGTAATGTGACGGAATTTGTGCAGGATTGGTATGCTCAAGCGTACCTGCCCGGCCCGGCCACGGACCCCCGGGGGAGAGAGTACGGCAGAGATCGTGTTATGCGGGGCGGTTGTTGGGGTCTTCCTGCCTGGTATAGCCGCTCGTCTGACCGCGCCGCCAGTTCGCCGGATTTTCGTGCAAGTAAGCATGGCTTCCGTGTCGTTCTTGAGCAGTAAAAGCAGGTGCTCTTTTGCAGAGGGTATTGTTTGAAATAAAAGTTTTTCTTACGTTGCAAGGAGTTTTGATTATGAACGTGTTTCGCCAAATTGCTCCCCGTGCTGCTTACCTGGTTGCCCTTATGAGTTGTGTTGTTGTTCTTTCATGCTTTATTGCCCTGCCACAGGGCTGGGCCTCTGAAAAAACGTATACCAACAGTATTGGTATGGAGTTTGTTCTCATTCCTGCCGGAAGCTTTTTGAGGGGATCGGCGGCGGACTCAAACAATGGAACGCCGAGGGAGCGTGTAATCATTTCCCAAGCATTTTATTTGGGAAAATTTGAAGTTACCCAAAGTCAGTGGGCAGCGGTGATGGGGGATTCCAGGGGGGGCAACATACCCATACATACTCGCTCTTATGAGGATGCACAGGCTTTTCTGGATAAATTGAACCAAATGGAAGGGACCACCAAATACCGCCTGCCCTCTGGGGATGAATGGCGCTACGCTGAGAGGGCCGGCACAGACCCCATTGTTCCCTATGAGGAGGATCCCGCTGGCCCTCCTTACTTTTGGTTTTGGGACAACCTGAACGAGCCTACACACCCAAAGGGGCAAAAGGATGCCAACCCTTGGGGTCTTCATGATATGCACAGTGATTATTACGGGTTCCGTATCCTTTTTGAACAGCCTGCCGCCCGTGTAGCATTTTTCCCTGGCGGTGAAGGGCTTGAGGAATGCCTCGACGCTCTCGGCCGCTCGAATATTTCCTTTGCCCCCCGAGGTAACGAAGCCATGGGCGGCAGCCTGATAGACGATGCGATTTTGATCATACCGGAAAAAAAATACACCGTAGACGTGATAAAGGCCGAACTCAAGGGTAGTGGAGACATCGTCCCTATACGCGAAAACGAGGCGTATATAGGCGGCTCCGGCGAGGCTGGACGTGCCCTCGTTTTCTGGTGGCGGATGCCGGAGGCCATGCCGCCGTTCGTCGTTGTTTTGAATAGCGGAAAAAAGAACGAAAAAATTTGGTGGCCGAAAGAAAGCGGTGATGACGGCTCGTTCGTGTTCTCCGATGAATTCGTGCGGCATGACACATATGGGACGACTTCCCGATGAAGAAATCGGCCCGTAAAAAGCATTTAACAGCATAAAACTGTTAAATGCTTTTTACGGGCCGATTGGTTACTGCCACATCGTATGAACTTGGACACCCAACCGCTTTTTTGTTGGGCGATAACAGCTTTTTACTTGGGTGCCCTACCGAAGAAGTAGTCAATCATTTTCACTGGCAATCGACCCCGTGCCATCTGTCCCCGGCATAACAATTTTCCCTACAACAATAGTTTTTTTACCTCTTCTTACTTGGGCCATTCTTGTGAAACGCACAAAGCACGGTGTGTGTCCTCTTTGGCGGCAAAGGTGACTACGCCCTCGCCGTTGATACTGAACACGTGCCACGCGGTAGCTTTGCTGCGCTCCGTACCCAACCAATAGTCACCAAAGGGCAAACCGGTCGGCCACTTTTCCCTGTCAAAACCAAAGAGTTCAGCTTGTTTGCCAGGAGTATCGCCGCTGGGAGAGGTTATCCTTTTTTTGCCCCGAAAAGTGGCAGACGACCTCCTTGAGATTCGCAATATGCCTGTGCGTCTTTCCATACCAAGCGATGCGGAGAAATTGCTATAACCCCATCGGGCATGGCGTCTGCGGCATTTGCCACCGCAGGTATGGACAGCCAGAAAAAGGATATAAGAGCGAGCATACCGATGTTGCATAACATTTTCATAGTTATCTCCTTATTATTTGGCTAGGCACCTGTCGGCTCCTGAGTGTATATTTTTGAGCCCGAATTTCCCTCCGGCCTGCCCGCAAGTTGGCTATCTTTGCCCGGGCTCTGTCATTCGAATTTCACAGGCGCACAGCTAAATTGGAATTCTTCCACCAAGCCTTTTGCATCAAAGGTGAGGTGGAATTCGAAACCCCAGCCCTCCGGGCTACCGCCGAAAGTCCATTTTTCCGTGGCGTCATCATTCGTGGATTTTTTTATGGTAAAGAGTTTGCCGAAATTTTTCTGGATATAGTCCTTGTTGCACCAGTCTTCGCCGATAACGATACCGCCCAGCCCAGCCCCCTTGCGCGTAAGCGTGAAGGCGAAGTCATTTTGGTTTCTGTAAGTAACGAAGAGCCCGTCAAACCCAAGTTCCGTCGTGGAAGAAACCCCATACCAAAGTTTCTCTGCCGTTCTTCCGGCAATGCGACCCGGCCCCCAGTTCCGCATAATTTCCGGAACATTGGCCCCCAGGGTGAGCGCCACCAGGTAGGCGGATTCGCGGGCGTCAGGATGGGTTTTAACCTGTAAACGGGGAGCCTCCACCCAACCCGGGTAGAAGTGCGCGGCACGATCCACAATGCGCCACCAGCCGGATTCCAGGTCGCCCACGGCAACAAGGTCGCATTCGTCATATACTTTGGCGGTCAGTTCATCCAATAATGGAGCGGAATTCGGGAATGCTTCCGCATATGCTATAACAGTCTTGTTGCCCGGCAGACTGAAGCTTTTGACGGATTGGCGCTCCACCATGCGGCGCTGCAACGCAGGGGAAAAATCCACAGCACTTCCATAGCCCACAACCGGCGTGATGTGGGGAATGGTTTCTTCAATCTTCTCAACAAAGTCTTTGTTCACATATAATGGCGAGCGCAGATACCCTGTAGCACTATCTCCGCGTATATTCGGTATTGTGCTGTCCGCCACTTCGGCCACCACATACCAGGATGTTCCGTCAGTCGGATCAACCACTATCCAGGCCTCAACAAGCAACATAACGCCTGTTGGCAGCTTGGCAGCGGCTTCGCTGGCCTTAGTGGGGCCTTTGCGAAGGAGAGCATCGTTCGTGGTGGTTTGCACCACAACAAAGCCGGTAAAGCCGTCTTCACCCTCTTCCGGCGCGGCATACGTGGTTCCCGTAAGGGCCAGCACTATGCATACTATGCATGCAAGATGTGATACAAAATTCTTTTTCATGTGTTTTTCCTGTAAAGAAAGGCCGTGATAGAATTATGCTGTATATACTATTGTAAAATTGAAATACTCTAACCTTTTGGAAGGCCAGATTCCTCCAATATGTAGTCTTTCAATGCGTCATATTTGTCAGATTTTTTGTGTGAATACTCGTAGTCAAACCAATACCCTTCTTTGATCTCAAATTTCCGATAATGTATTGTATCCGCTTCTTCCCAGGAGAGAATAAAGTAACTTTCCAAAACGTCACTCGTGTCGGCTCTGTCCTGAACAAGCTGCGCGCTCGTCAGACTCGGGTATTTTTTTATGGCTTCACTAAAAATACTGGTCATGTCTCCTGCCAAAAATTCGGCAAACCCTGCCGACACGCGAAGACGCTTGGAAGTCTCGTCATTTTCAAGAATAAAGCCGTCTCCATTGTCCGGCAGCAACAATACCTTTGCTGCATCAACCGGAACCAGAGCCGAGTAAGTATACTTTTCGTTATAGTATATATAAACCATGTCGCGCCACGGGTGGCCTTCCGGTAGCGGCTCAAGAACAATTGATGTTCCCCGTACCTCGTCGTGCAGAGTAAGATTTGATAGCCCTCCTTCACCGGAAGGTTGCGCCCAGCATGATACAGAACTCAACAGTAGTAAGACTATTGCCATCCCTATGCTGCACAGATTTTTCATTGTACTTTCCTTTTACTTGTCTGGGGCTGTGTTTTTGAGCCGGAGCGTGAGGTGCCCGTTATTTTTTTGCCGGGGAGACAGTGCCTCTTGCGATGCAATGCGGTGGAATACGGCTTTGCGTAACGCCGAGAGGTTTTCCGGTCTTTCTGAATATCTAAAGTTGACATCCTGGACGGAATGTTCCACCAACGGAGAGTCTTTTTCCATATATTGCTCGATACTCGGATACTCAAAGACCACGCTGGCATAAACATCACCTACATTTACCTGAAACAGTTCTATAACTCTTGCTTGCCCAGGTTCCAGCCTGTACCAGCCTTCCACTACCTGCAAACCATCGCGGGAGTAAGCAAGAGCAACCTTTGCCCCACACTGCTCCGCATTATGGATCGTCAGCTCCACAGCCAGAGCTTGTGCAGGCATAACGAGGAAAAGGATAAAAAGTGCAATCAGAATACTGCTGGGTCTCATGATATTCTCTTGTATACTCATCCGGCTGCCGTGCTCAGGCTGAACCAGAGTGTATCTTTTTTTGTTTTGTATAGCTTGGGAATGTTTTGAAAGGGGACTTTGCGCATGTTTGCCCCTGTTGGCTCCCACGTCCCCCCAATCGACTCCAGGCCGTAACGAAAGTCCGAATCCGGCACCAAGCATTCCACCTTCCAATCACTGGCAATGAATTGCGTGATATTTGGGTCTTCAAAAGCCACATAAATATACACATCGCTTTCATTTACCCCATGCAGGATAACCGTCTCGAACTTACCTGACGCTACCGTGAACCAGCCTTCCACAACGAACTTATCCCCCTGGAGGTAGGCCAGGGCTATTCTGGCGCTGCTTTGTTCATCATTGCGGATATTTACTTCCACAGCCAGCGCATGCAGGGGGAGTGCAAGCAGAAAAACAAAAACAAAAACCACCATGCCACTGCGTTTCACGGAAACATCTCCTTTTAGCTGCGCACTCTCTTCGGTAAAAAGTTGTGCCGAAAAGATTCGGGAATCGAAACAGAGAGGCATACATGTCCCGTTATTGCGCTGATTTCCAGTAGGTTTTGTCATTTATCATGTCCCAAAGTTTATCCTGGTTAACGTCCAAGATGATCCTGGCTTGAAGACTGCCTTCGGGCCCCAGCTTGGGGTAAGCGATGGATTGCCCGTAAGAAAGGCCGAACTGGTCGTTGATATCCACAAAAGCTGTAATTTCTTTGGTGACCAGGGACGGATCGATAATGATGGCGGAGACAATGACGTCCCAGATAAAAAAGGTAAATTGGGGGTCTTTCTCAAACTGCTGTGCCGAAAAGGTGGAACGCAGAACCTTGAGCTGATCGCTTTTGGCAAGGGTTTGTACCAGGCGGTCGTAATGCGTTTTACGGAAGATTACTTTTTCGCACACATCCAGCCCGACGATAATTTGTTCCTTGAAGGGGGTACGTAGGGCTATCTTTGTCGCCTCCGGATCAAACCACCAGTTGAATTCCGCGTTCGGCGTCACATTGCCCTGCTGGTAGAATGAACCGCCCATGTACACCACGCGTTTGATCAGGGGGATGATATCCGGTGCCTGACGCACAGCCACGGCAAGGTTGGTGCAGGGACCGATGGCGGCGATGGTGATTTCACCCGGATTAGCCCGGACGGTATCGATTATGAAGTTGACTGCATGGCGTTTGTCTGGCGTCATGCTGGGGGTGCCACCATAGGATTTTTTGTATGCTTCCTGCCAGGATTTCGGATTTTCCAGACCAAAGGAGCCAAGCCAGGAGTCGTGCCCCATTCCGTAAAGTTTGCGTTCGCTGGCGATTTGGGCATGGCGTCCTGGGCGCAATGGATATTCAAAACCCATGACCACGGGAACGGAAGTTGCCCCTTCGATTTCCAGTTGTTTTATGGCAGAAGCGGTCCCCCCAGCTACCCAAGAGTTACCGGTAAGTGTGGTTACGCCGACCAGGTCGATATTTGGGGCATTGGCCAGCATGATCATGGCCACCCCGTCATCAAAGCAGTCCACCATATCCGCGTCCAGGAGAACCTTCTCCTTGCCAGCAGCAAAAGCTGGAGAAGCACATAAAAAGGCCGTGATGCAGACCAGACATGCCTTTCGTAAAAAAGTGGGGATCTTCATAGGTCAACTCTCAATAGTTATAGTTAGGGCATTTATTCTTCCACTTCCCGAAGTATGCAAAAGCCGATAAATCCATTTCGCTCACGAGGATCAAAAGGAAAACGCTGTGTAAAAGTGCATGTTTTTGCGTCATCTCGCCAACTGCAACCGCGTACTACCTTGAGCTGTTCTGCGGCAGGCTTCGATGGATCTCCAGACGACCAATCACCCACCCATTCAGAAACATTGCCCAGCATGTCGTGCAGCCCAAACGCGTTCCCTCTCTTCAGCCCTGCGGGCTGACTGCCGCCGCCGGAATTAAAGTTGTACCAGGCATGAAACCCGATATCCGCAGATGTTTCTCCGGAAGGATAGACGCTTTGCACTCCAGCTCTGGCGGCGTATTCCCATTCCGCTTCCGTGGGCAGGCGGTATGTATCCGTTTCTTCCCGGATATTTAATGCCTGTATGAAAATTTGCGTATCCTCCCAGGACAGATTTGTCGCCGGACGCGTATCTCCCTGCCCCAGGTTGAGGGTGCTTTGTTGCATCATTGCCCACTGTTCTGTGGTAACTTCATACTTACCGAGGTAAAAGGGCTTGCTGATAGTGACCGTACGTGCATGAGTACTCCCATCGGCACTATTGCCAACGATGAACGTTCCGGCGGGAACACGCACAAACTCCATCCCAATACTATTGGTATATGACGGAGCTGCCATTGCCGTAGTAGAAAGACAAAAAACGCAGAGCAAAAGCAGCGCAAAAATACGTCTCATTGTGCTCCCTTGAGTTCTTTTAGGAGTTCAATATTTTCCCAGGCGATGCACTCTTTTGAGTTTTCCGGATCACTCATGTCGACAATTTCAAAGATCTGCCAGCCGTTGATGTGCCTTTTGTCATCTTCTTTATAAAGATAAACGCATAGTGAGTTTTTGGTATTCTCGCCCCAAACTTTATGGATAAGCATGGCAGCAAAGGGTGTACCGACACCAGCCGTGGTATATTCCAGACAAATGGGAATATCCTGAGCCATCAATATGGGGTCATAGCCCAAAAAACCGGGTTCGGTCTTTTCCGCTTCCTGAATGAGATTCTCTATTTTCTTGGCGAATGCCGGGTGTATTTGCTGCTGCTTTTTCAAATCAAATTCCATGTTGTTTTGCACAGCGTTCAAATATCTTTCAAAAAAATTTCTTACAGTTTCCTCTACCATAGCTACATCATTCACCACCGCCTTGGCTTGTGAAAAAGGCAGCATGGCAAAGGTGGCGATGAGGCAGACAAGCAAGGCAGTGTGTATAGCTTGGATTCGAAAAGTCACGTTTTTCTCCTTTCTTGATAATCTACCAGCCGCCAACTCGGGTGCCGCCAGAACCGCCGCCGGTTGAACCACCGCCAAAACCGGAACCGCCGCGCGACCCGCTGGAAGAGCCGGAACCACCGCTAATAAACGCACTGTGAGCAAGAGCGGCATTGGCGCAGGCATTGGCAGCAGCAGCCACACCGCCTGCCCCTGCAACAGTGCTGAGGATAGTTCTGTACGAAACGCCTCCTCCTTCTGTTTCTACCCATTCAGGCGTGTATTCCAATTCCGCCAAGACAGAATCGAAACGTTTTTGCCAGGCGCTTGCACAGCCCAAGGCCACGGCATAGGGAAGCAGTTCTTCAAATTTTTCTATGGTATCTTCAGGGGCATTGAGCTTGGCCAGGCGATTTTTCTCCGCTGCACGGATATACATTTCCAACCCCTGAATTTTGTAGAGATCTTCCCGGCCTTTACGGGTGTAACGTCCAAGTGGTTTCATGAGAAACAAGGCGCAGACCCCCATTGTGGCCCCGAACAACAGCAAAAATGTAGTGTCACCCTCTGCAAAGCCAAACCATACTGCGGCCAATATTCCTGCGCACACAAGCGGCCCACAAAGCAAAAGCGCTGCACGCTGAAGACCGGTGAATACAAAAAAAGCCCTGCGCATTGCATACAAAAGCACACCAAAGAGCCCGAACAAACCTAAAAGAACGCCCATGTACATGAAAATCCCGTCTTCCTCCGGAAAAACATCAAGTGCGGGGCTGTAAATATAGTGTATGACAACGCCATACAGGCTCAGGAATAAAACAGCTCCGGGAATTGCGGGGATATAGCTGCGTTTCCAAAGAGCCTCCTGACGGTACTCATATTTCGTTTGCAGACTGTCAAAGGCATCCTGCACTTGTTTTTTGCCTTTCTTGCTCTGGAGATCGACTTCGCCCTCAGACTTGCTATTGAACAAGGAATTGGTCAGGTCTTCGCACCATTGGCGCGCCCACTCGCCCCCAGACCTTATCCGCCTGGGCTTGTTTGGCTCGCTTTGTGGTTCAAGCCTGTGCAGGCGAATATGTTTTTCCTTTCTGGCATCCAGACGGAAAAAACCATTTACCGCCGCCCATACAATGTCTGCGTGCAGCATGCGGCCCGTAAATGACATGCTTTTCATACAGGCCACATAACCAGGAGACATCCCCTCTGGCGGGGAGAACAAAGGAACGACCACGCCTTTGGGAACGCGAAAAACAACAAATTTGAGCACGGCATAGTACAGCAGCACTATGAAAAAAATACCCCAAAGCACGGTTGTGCGGTTGGCTCCCAGGATATTGGCAAAACTTTCGCCGGGAAGTGTGACGACTCCCTTTTTCCAGGCCATGGCAACGGTAATGCCTTCGCCTGGTTTCAATGTGCGGGTGGTATATACGGTGTGCTTACCTTCCACGACATAATCGCTGCCCGATTCCCCAAGTCCCCCGGTATAGGCAACGGTATCTATGAAGGCATTCTCGTTTCCGTCAGGAAACTGTAGCGCGAAAGAAACACGGTCTACCGGAAACTCCCAATTGTTCCCCATGACGTTGTAGTAGATTTCATCACGATCTTGCATCGGGCGAACATGGCCGCTTGTTTTATAGACGACCTCATAGGTGTGCTCGCCAAGTGGGGCCAGAGCATTTTTTTTGCCTATGGCAATACCAGAGGCATATCCGGCAGCACTCTCGTAGTAGTTACTCGGTTTGCCGTCGAGCGTAACAGAAAGCAACTCGTAACCGTAATGCCGCAGGTTCCTGCCGTCATACCGTTCTTTAATGGGGTAGGCATGCGTAATGCCGTGGCGGATACGCTTGCGCTCAATGTGCACACGGATACGCTCCGTTACGATCATGGTGCCGTCGCTCTGCATGGCCGCCGTTACATCAAAGCTGAGAACACGCTCTTCCGCTTGTGCGCCAAACGGGAAAGCCGCAAATAGCAGTAAGAAAAACACCAAACGTTGCAGAATCAGCTTCCTTTTTCTCATGATGCACAAACCCCTTGCCTACCTGTATTTCCCCAATACTGTTTTGGAAACGTTGAGTTTTTTTGTTTGGCTAGACGCGAGTCTTTTTTACAGGCGGGCTGGACTCTTTCGTCCTGCTCGCCTGTAAAAAAGACTCGCAACGACGCCAAACGGAAAAAATCGACGTTTCCCTAAAAGGAAACTTGTGGCGCAGCCGCTTCCGCAGCATTCTCCAGTTCAAAGAAATCAGCGTTTTCAAAGCCGTAACGCCGGGCAATAATGCTTGAAGGGAAGGATTGAATGACAATATTCAAATCACGGGCCGTGGCATTGTAGTAACGCCGGGCCATCTGGATTTCTTCTTCCAGAGAACTGAGCGATTCCTGCAGATGCAAGACGCTTTCGTTCGCTTTGAGATCAGGATGGTTTTCCATAACAGCGAAAAGACGCCCTAGAGCCTGGTTCAGTCCTGATTCGGCGGCGGCAACATTGCTGACACCACTTGCCTGCTGCGCCGCGGTACGCAAGCGCGCAATTTCTTCCAAGACAGCCTTTTCGTGCTGCATATAGCCTTTGACGGTATTGACGAGGTTGCCGATTAAATCATGGCGACGCTTGAGTTGCACATCAATGCCGCTCCAGCCTTCTTCTTTGAGTGTGCGCATATTAATCAAGCGGTTGTAAACACTGATTGCCCAGACGACGACCACGACTACCAAGACAATAATACTACCTATCGTACCCACCAGATACATAGGGAACTCCTCTTGATCTGCATAAAGAAAGCTTTTGTGTGCCTTCCCCCAGCAGGTTATTGGTGTATGTTTTTTCAAACATGTTCATTATTGACAAAACCAATGAGCTGACGGTCAGTCCTTTTTAAAAAGAATAAAGCCGGGATCAAGCTCAACAGAACCGTCTACGCCGCTAAACCTGGGAATCCAACAAAGGCGCTCTGTTTCATCCTGAGCGCATACAAGCAAATTGGGCATACCTTCCGGCACAAGATGCCGAAAAAGATAAACTTCTCCTTTTTGTAACTGGTGTTCCGCTAAAAGATCCCCAGGGGCGGGGCGCCCCTGTGCGGTTAAATCTCCAGGAGTATAAAATTGTAAAACCAGAGTTTTTTGTGAACGAAGGAGAAACGCATTCTCCAGTGTGCGGTCCCCACCCAGTTTGGCACTGGATAAAGACTCCTGCGTATCACCGGATATTGATGGCGCATCCACATTTATGGATTCCACGGCGGGGTTGACGCCAACATACTCCACACTGACCAGAGGCGCATTTTCACTCGCGGCAAAGGTAAATTGCGCGGAAAGGACAAGCGTAGCAAAGCAGGCGATGAAGGTTGCTGCCGAAAAGGAAACGCTTTTTATTTTCCTCATAAATAGACATTTCCTTATGGGGTTTTGCGGATGGTATTTAATCCTGGTCGGCATCGTGTCCGCCTTTAGATATTTGGTTGTCAGGCTTACGCACTTCACTATACGTCCCGTGATTGTTGGTCACATACCAAAGACCATCTTCAAATTGTCGCACATGAACAAGGCGGGGGCTGTCCGCGCCGGAGCTCCGAATGGCAATGGCGATGTAATCCGTTTCCTGGCGTGAGCTTGAAAACATAAGGGAGTAGTTATCCGGATTCATCGAATAATTGTTCTCCGGGGAGGTCCCTGCCGCAAAGCTACGGAATATATAGTGGTAAGACGGGTTTTTTAACCGGGAGACAAAGGTGTTTAGTGCTACGGAGCCTTCCCAATTTTTGCCTTCATGCATGCTGTAGCGCAACATTTTAGCGCCTTCTGCTTTCCTCGCAGGGTCGATATACGAATACAACGCATCAAAATACATGCGTACAGCACCCTCAGGGCTGGTCCCAACTGTTTGGTAGCGCTCTTTGAAGGCTTGGAAAGTGGCAGGTCTGCCTGTGGGAAAGGTATATTCCCCGGCGCTTTGCGCGTAACTGGTTCCAGAAATGGTAAAAGCCAATAGGCAAAGCATACATGCCAATCGTATTGAATATCTCCTTCCTAGATTCATAGATTCTCCTTTTTGACTCGCCCATCCGGTGCGTTGACTATTTTTTAAAGAATTTTATGAGCTAATGAGTAGTGTAGACTTAGCAGAATGAAGAGGTCGCAGATATCACCCCGAAGGGTAATTTGCGGAACTTTTTCTGTATGGCCTCGGATGAGGTCAGGGAAAGTCCCGTCACATAACGGGACTTGAGATCGAATCGCGCAGGTTTAAACGGCAAAACCCCTAGCCGAATCCCCATAGGGCAAGGGTTTCTCTAAAATCACCCGCAGGGTGATATCTTCTTTTTTGTCCACATTCTCACCACGCGAACATAGTATGGCTTACAGTGGAAAATCTTTTCCGGCCGACTTTGTCTGGCTTTACTCAAACAGATGAGCAAACCAAATTTTATCAAAATCACCCGCAGGGTAATTCCCAAAAAAATATCGCTACGTCATACTTAGCTTCATCAATCAGAGAAAACAGATCGGTAGTGGCATATTCGAAGGCCGCCTGCCAATTGTTTAACCTTGGATTCCGGCCTGAAAC
The DNA here is from genome assembly GCA_964647835.1 of uncultured Desulfovibrio sp. Lineage (GTDB taxonomy): Bacteria > Desulfobacterota > Desulfovibrionia > Desulfovibrionales > Desulfovibrionaceae > Frigididesulfovibrio. The sequence goes on from CAZYJQ010000003.1 coordinate 55,844, forward strand.
CGGAGACGCACAACATCCCCAAACGCCCCAAAGGTAAGGAGAGGAAAATGGCATACAAAGAAACAACATCGGTCAGTTGGTTTGATCGTTTGGGCTCTTCGTTTAAAGGCATAGGCCTCGGCATACTGTTATTTATTGCCGGGACCGTACTTCTATGGTGGAACGAAGGAAATTTTGTGGCAACTGGCGACGCCCTGAACGAGGCACACGCCATCACCCAGGAATTGGGAGATATCAGCAAACTGGACTCTTCAAAAAATGGGATGCTCGTGCATGCTACAGGTCCTGTTGAAACCAAAGATATGCTTACCGAACCTGTTTTCGGCTTTTCAATAAATGCCATCCGTCTTGAACGCACTGTGGAGTTTTTCCAATGGGTGGAGAAGACGTCAACGGAAAAAAGGGAAAAACTCGGTGGCGGGGAAGAAACCGTGACCACGTACACCTATGTGCAAGAATGGGTGAGGTCTCCGGTGAACTCTTCTCAATTTAAAGATCCCAGCGCTCCAAGGCTCAAAAGAAATTTTATCCTTGCCAATCTAGAAGACTTCAAAGTTCAGGCTGACAATGTCACCTTTGGAGCGTATCGGCTTCCGCCTTCTCTGATTAGTTCTATAAGCGGTGCAATGCCTTTGGATGTGAATATCCCCGAAGAGACAAAAGCCGCGTTGAATAAGCAATTAACGAACACACTACAGCAATCCTTGTCAGAGAACATGCCACAAACATTTTCCGGAAGTGCTGCCGCAGCCGCACAGGAAGGCCTCCGCAGTGCTGTTACCGGAACAGAAGCGCCGTATGCCGATATACGAGCGCAAGAACGCTCGCAAGAAGCCCAACGCAATGCCCTTGGTGAAGGCGCGGATATGATTCATTGCAGCGGCAATACTGTGCTGTTTGGTATATCCCCAGGCGCGCCGCAGATTGGGGATGTACGTGTTACCTTCAAGGAAACCAAGCCCGGCATAGTAAGCATTCTTGCCAAGGTTAACGGCGACACTTTCGAAGCCTACCGCGCCGCTAATGGCAAAACTGTCAGCCAGCTCACCATGGGTACGCACAGCCTTGAAAATATGTACGGGGACGCCCACTCTTCCAACTCCACCATGACCTGGATTTTGCGAGTTGTAGGCATATTTCTTGTGATTTTTGGCTTGAAGACGATTGTCGCTCCTCTGGCAGTAGTAGCTGATGTTATTCCTCTTCTGGGTAGTATTGTGGGAGCGGGCACAGGCCTTGTCGCCATGCTCCTGGGCAGTGCCTGGTCGCTTGTTGTCATAGCCCTGGCCTGGCTGCGCTTTCGTCCGCTTATCGGCGGTGCCATGCTGGCCGTTGCCGGCGTCCTGATAGCCTTGTTGTTCATCAAAGGGCGTTCCAGTAAAGCTGGCAAAACGCAATCCCCCGCAACCGACCCCATCACAAAACCCTGAAACTCCTAATGGCTTGGATCGGCTTTCGACTTACAGCGGAAGCCGATCTGGGTAATTGTCAGGAGAGAAATGATGCGCACCATCAAAAAAGCTTCGCTGATTCCGATTCTTTGTCTGTGTTTTTGTCTGATCGGGATCCACGCTTTTGCAGCCCAGGTAAGCCCTGATAAAGGCACTGCGGCTGACAGCGGTAGCAGGGAGCAATCCTTGCAGGATCTTCAAGGCGAAGTGCAACATACCATGAATGAAATGATCTCCATTACTGGCGGTCTTTTATCGGGAATGGCCGCCGGTATGCAGGAAGGCGCGGAGAATGCCCAAAGGCAACTTGACGGAGCGGACGGCACAAAGTTGGTAGCGAATAAAAAGGACCTGGAAGAACTCTTACAGCTGCGCTTTCTCAAAGCTGAAAGGCTTGCAGACTTCACTTGGCACATCACTGTAGCAGTCAAAAATGCAAATGATTATCCTGTGCGGCTGGTCAACCTCACTCGCAAACAAAGCGCGCTGCTTCTGGATGTAGACGGTTTTGCGCATGAACAATCATCGCAGGAAGGGCAGCCCAGAACACTTGACGTGCCCTCCAGGGCCTCTGTCAAAGCGACCTTCGTTTTTGCCGGGCTTGAAGCGAAGCCGAATGTTTTACGGCTTTTTGATATGGACGTAGACATTTCCGCTTCCAAGGCACTCGATTATTAAGGAGAGCGTATGAAGTATATTGTTACCTTGAAAAAGAAATTGTCACTCTTTCGTGTCGTGACGCTGTTGGGCATGCTGGCGCTTGTTGGGGCATGCGCTCAAATTCAACCATCTAAAGCGCCACTTTTCCCTTCAGCCGACTTTTCCCTGACGATATTGCACACCAATGATACCCATTCCATGTTCGGTGGCACCACGGATAAAGGTTTTGCCTGTTATGCTGCCTTGTGTGAAGGAGGCCGCGGCGGATACGTCAGACTGGATCAGGCCGTCCGGGCAATTCGCAAGGATAATCCGGACGCGTTATTTCTGGAAGCCGGCGACATTTTTCAGGGAACCCTGTTCTGGACATTGCACAAGGAGCGCGTTCCCGCAACACTTGTGGATAAAATGGGGTACCAGGCCATCATCCCCGGAAACCACGAGTTTGACGATGGCTGGCCAACCTGGCTTCGCTATGTGGATGCTTTGAAAACTCCGGTACTGGCGGCCAACGTCTCGTTTGACCCGCCCCCCGATTCTCCGGCCGTGGACAAGCTGCAACCGTTCATCGTGATCGAACGGGACGGCCGTAAAATCGGAATCGTCGGGCTTGTGACCGAAAGTACGCCGCTAACGTCTACTCCCGGGGACGGTATCAGTTTCAATGATGCCAAGAAAACCCTGGAAGATGCCGTTACAAAACTCACCGCCCAAGATGTGCAGATCATTATAGCTTTGGTGCATCTGGGCCTGGAAAATGAAAAACGCTTGGCTAGGGCTGTGGATGGTGTGGATATTATCGTGGGTGCGCATAGTCACAGTTTGTTATGCAATATCAATCCAAAAGCAGAGGGCCCATACCCTGTTGTGGAAAAAACGCCGGACGGTACATCCGTACTGCTGGTGACCGCTTCAACGGCCTGCGCCTATCTGGGTAAATTGGATGTGGGATTTGATAGTCAAGGAGTGGTCACGGAATGGAAGGGAGGCCCAATCCTTTTAGATCAGGCCACGCTTGATGCCATGAATGCTCCGAAGGCTGATGCCGAACTGGTGCAATTGATAAATGACTTTGCCGCTCCGGTGGCCGAAATGCTGACATCAACCGTAGGGACTATCAACGCGCAAGACAAAAACGGCCTGCCCCTTGAAGACCCCAATGTGCTGGAGTGCCGCCGAGTGGAATGCCTTTCCGGAAATACCGTTGCTGATGCCCTGCGCTTTGTGCCCTTTCCTGAAGCGCAAATAGCCATTATCAATGGCGGTGCGTTACGGACATCACTTCCCGGAGGGCCAGTTACGCCAGGCAATGTGCTTGGTACCCTGCCGTTTCAAAATACGGCAGTAACGGCTAAAATGTCCGGTGCAACGTTGTTACAAGCTCTTGAACACGGTGTTGCCAACTACGGCGAGGGCGAAGGGGGCTTTTTACAGGTTTCTGGAATGCGGTATGCGTTTAATCCCGCAAAAGAATCGGGCAAACGTATAACTAAAGTGGAAGTACTGAACAAAAATGGCCAATGGCGGGCGCTTGACCCCAAAGCTAGCTATCAGGTGGTTACTCTTGATTTCATAGCAAAAGGTGGTGACGGCTATGCCATGTTCAAGTCTTTGCAGTGGGACGAAGGAGACAAACTGACGCACGATGTACTCAGGGTGTACCTTGAGCAGCATTCTCCAGTAGAAGTCTCTATTGAGGGTAGAATTACCGTGCAGCAATAGTCCACTCGGTCTGCAGGAACCTTGCGTGCCACAAAGGGAGGAAAAATGGCCTTGCTCAATATCCGTACACAAAGATGTATGATGCTTTGCCTTGGCCTGAGCATGCTTGTGGGTTCGTCTTTGCTGTTTCCAGGGCAGGCAAAGGCTGCCATGAATGATGCCGACAGCGTGATGAGCGTTGTCTACACCTTTTACAAAAAGTATTCGGGTGCAAGCATCCCTTCTGTTCCGGAGTACCTACGGGAACAGCCGGAGGTGGATGCCGCCTTTGTGGAGCAGGCTACCCAAAGATATAAAGAAGCTGAAAAGGATGAATATGGCCCGCCCGACTTGGTTCTTATGGCACAGGATACCCCCTTTTTCATGCAATATTCCCGGCCCATTATTAACGGCGCAAAAGCGAACATCATTGCCTACGGCGTCTGGCGGGGCAGCAGCACATACCCCATTTGTGTTTCCCTACTGAAAAAAGAAGGAGACTGGCGCATCAGCGCCGTACATGCCATGGACGTGAGTGTGGAGTTCGGAGGGGTGGTGGAATGCGGCGGTATGACTCCTGAACGATAAATGCCCAGGTGGTATCGTCTTGCTTCGGTACGATACCACCTGAGCAGGCAGCTTACTCCAGAATATCAATTTCCAAATCTGTATTGGCGAAACCTGTCAGTTCAGCCTCAGGGAAAGCGCCTTTGCTCACCGAAAGCTTCGTGAGTTCCGGAAGTTTTTTCAAAGACTCGAGGTTGCTGACTCCCTGTACCTCCTCCAATCCGACCTCTTCTATCTGCTTGCATGCGGCAATAGATTCAAAGTTGCTGACAACACTTCCTCGAAGCAAAACAGTTTCCAGGTCTGCATGCCCACCGAGAAAGCTGAGGTCAATGGGTTTGCCTTCTTCGCCCAGGCCAAACAGGGCAACATACTCGAGGTCGGGCAGGTTCTCTGCGCCTTTGGTGCTGGCTACCGGTGTTCTTTGCAGGTAAAGATAATTCAGTTCAGCCATTTGCGCCATAACGGCAAAGTCAAAGGCTTCGCCGCCGCCAACATTGACGAGGTTAAGTCTGAGTTTCGTCAGGTTGACAAGGCCTTTGAGTGCGGCAAAATTACTAACACCTCTCGAATTACTAATGTCCAGCGTTTCCAGACTGCTTATCCCAGAAAGAAAGCCAAGGTCTCCTACAGGTTTTTTCGCACCATCCAGATGCAGAATCTCTAACGGTAGCTTTGCAAGCGGGCTGTAATCTACAACATTCCCCCCAAACAGGAGCAGGCGCTGTAAATTGCTTAATCCGGCCAGCCAGGAAATATCTTCATTGTCGTGTAAAAGGACCCATATCTTTGTCAATTGGGTTACTTTGCCAAGAGTTGTAAAGTCTACTTTTCCTTTATCGTAATTGACATGCTGGAACTCCCTCAGTTCGGGGCAATTGCTCAGTGGACTAAAATCTTGCACACCCACATCGCTAAATACTACTTTGTTCAATTTGGAAAGTGCTCCCACAGGCTCAATGGAAGTTATCCCCTGAGAACTCTTGATCTGCAAGATGGCCATCTCGGGATAAGCCGCACATATCTTTGCGAGATCATCATTTTGTGTAAATTTTTCCAGCTTGAACTCCAGGAACTCGGCTTTTGTTTGCCCAATATCCTTTGCTATAGCTGCCATGACCTCTTCCGTGACACCTTCTGTAATCGTAAAAGTGCTGCCGGACCGCTTGACGCTGGGGGCTGCCCAGGCCATTTGCCCTCCAAGGCAAAGAATGAGTAAGCAGTTCAAAAAAATGACCAGTAGTTTGTTTTTCATACAATTCTCCTTAAGCATCCAGTGAAAGGGCTCTACCTGTGAAATGTACACAAGCCGTGACTCCAAAAGCATTTCCTATGTGACAATATTTGTGCCCACTTTCGGCACCGTCTTGAGTCAAACATGACAGTTCTTTTGGTATTAAAAA
>CAZYJQ010000003.1:61725-75666 GCA_964647835.1 uncultured Desulfovibrio sp.
AAAAACCCACCCCAAGGGTGATGCTGTTTTAATGTGCTGTTTTACAAAAGGAAAAATTTGATTGAAGTTCTGAGAACCTGCCACCCTAATCTATCTCTTTTAGCACCCGAAAGCCAATGAAGGCGTTTCGTTCGCCTGGCTCAAAATTGAATCTGACGGCAGAGCGGCAAAATGTGGCTCTGTGATTCCAGCTGCAACCCCGTACGACACGATTCTGGCCTGAGGCGGAGGCAGGAGGATCCGTGACAGAGTCTTTTGGGGTATATTCTTCATTGTAAAAATCCCACACCCACTCGGAAACATTGCCCTGCATGTCGTGCAGACCAAAAGCATTGGTTTTTTTCATTCCTACCGGATGGCAGGTTCCGCCGGAGTTGAAGTTGTACCACGCGTGAAACATAATGAGGGAGGCGTCTTCTCCAAACGCGTAGGCGGTATGCGCCCCGGCTCTGGCCGCATATTCCCATTCCGCTTCGGTGGGCAGGCGATAGGCGGTAGTATTTTCTTTTTCGTTTAATCGACGAATGAATTTCTGAGCATCTTCCCAGGATACGTTTGTTACCGGATTGTTATCTCCCTTACAATCGCTGGGATTACTCCCCATCAGCGTCATCCATTGCGCCTGGGTGACCTCATATGTTCCCAGGTAAAAAGGGCGGGGGATTGTTACTGTATGAACGGGGAAACCATCCACAAAGGCGCCTTCAGTGTGCTCATTCGAGCCCATCAGAAAAACTCCAGACGGAATCCGCTGAAATTCTATGCCAATACTGTTGCTGAGTGATGGTGCAGCAACAGCGGTTGTTGCTGCTAAAAAAAAGACGCAGAAAAATCCGAGGAGAAAAAATTGCCAAGCAGGCATCATCATTCGTGGGATTACAAATAGATGTGTTGAAATAAAGACACCTTCTTTTTGTGTTATTACAAGCTGATAGCGAGAAGAGATAGGCTGATATATTTATGTACTATGAGTACAATAAACAAACCGATAATTCAAGAACAATATGCACTGTACTAGACTTGTGATAATAGTTTTACAATTGAACATCATGAGGATGAAAATGGTCGGAAAAAGAAGAGAGAAATTAGCTGCCTTCAACCGAAGCAATATTTTGGAGTCAGCCTATACGCTGTTCCAGGAAAAAGGTATTGCCGGAACGACCATGGATGACATTGCGAGGCATGCTGAATACAGCAAAACGACCATCTATAAATATTTTGGTAGCAAAGAAGATGTCGTATGCCACCTTATTTTTGAGGGGGTGGAATTTTTTCAAACCAAATTGCTTGAAGATACGGAACAGAGTAAAAATTTTGCTGATTTTTACGCGCGTTTTTGCCAATCCATAACCACTATCCATGAAAAGTACCCCCTTTATTATGACGGGATAATCGGAGCCATGCCTTTTGACGCACATGCTCCAGTCTCCGATATCCATAAAAAAATTTACATTTCCGGCGAAAGTGTAAATGACATTATCGAAGAGCAAATAATAAAAAGTGTCATAGCCCAGGGAATCAAGCCGAGCGATGACCTTGCCCCCATGATCATACTCGTGAGATTTTGCCTGATGGGCATTGTTGAAAAAGCCACGCTAAAAGAAGACTATCTTTCCTATAAACTGGGCAAAACCAAAGAAGAGTTTCTGGAGTTCGCTTTTGGCAAGCTGTACGAGTTGTTCATACCGCACGGCGAAGTTTCCAGCTCGACTCCGATGGCTGGCTCAGCAAAAAAAACACCCTCCTGAGAACAACACACGCCCCGTTACTTTCACGAACTATACCAATTCAAATCCTCAAAATACCATTGAACGACCCGGTAATCTTCTTGTTTCTCACTTATGCTTGGGCTAAATTTTTCTGCGTTGAAGACCTACACAAACCGTTTCGGACGATAAAAAATGAACTTTTTTAAAGAAATTTTTATATGGGTAATTTGATGGGTAGTTTATTTTTTACTCATCATGAAATATAATTATTACATTATGTTATGATGGCTTTTCAAATCTCTCCCTCTCCGCCACAAAACAATGAAAAAGAGACCGGAATCGGTCTCTTTTTTTGTGCTAAAAGGTGTTCTTCCTGCAAGGATATACCCTCATACCGCTCAATACTGCCCTACCCTATTGCCTGTAAACATATTCTGCACTACTATCCGCGCACTTGCCTTGATGGGAGGAGTAAGGCTCCGCGACATCCCAGCCCTCAAGGCAGACAAACAGCACAGACTGTGAATATCTTTAAGGAGTTTTTGCGCTATGTCTCAATCCCGTGTTTCCCTGCTTGCCAATCCCGCCCCCCTTGGTTTGTTCGGATTTGGCATGACAACCATCTTGCTGAACATCCATAACGCGGGTTTTTTCCCGCTAAACGCCATGATTATGGCGATGGGTATATTTTATGGCGGCATCGCTCAAATCATTGCCGGTATCCTTGAAGCCAAAAAAGGCAACACCTTCGGCATGGTCGCCTTTATCTCTTACGGTTCCTTTTGGCTCACACTCGTTCTTATCTGGCAGGGACCTGCCATCGGCATGCCTGCCACCGACCCTTCGGCCATGGGGTGCTACCTCGCCATGTGGGGGATTTTCACCTTGGCTCTGTTCATGGGCACCCTTCAAGGGAAAACCACAGGCAAGCTCGTATTTGGGTCCCTTACCATCCTCTTCGCCTTACTCGCCGCTGCGAATTTCACGGGTAGCCACACTATCCACACCATCGCCGGATATGAAGGTATCCTCTGCGGTTCCTTTGCCTTCTACGAAGCCGCCGGCATCGTAATTAACGAAAAATTCGGACGAGAAATCCTGCCTCTGTAAAACCTGTAATATAACCAGCCCCAAAAGGCTGATAAAGAACTCCCTTTTTTACCAATAAAAAGGGAGTTCTTTATTGTTGTCATCCCCAGACAAACGTTGACGAGGCTATCTTCTTCAGGCAATCCTTTCCTTCTTCCTCAATACCCCTAAGCCAACAAACTCACCCCTTTTACCTTCGGGAGCACTTTCAGCCCCCCAGCCTAGACAAAAAAGGTCTTCCCAAGAACCCTTGGGAAGACCTTTACATCATAGGTAAAATAGATTGCTATTTATTAAAGTAGCTTTCCACCGTCGCTTGCCCCTTAGCCGCCTCAACATGATAGGCAACAGCCACAGGCACGCATTTTTTGTTCACAGGATTCAGGTAGGTGGATAAACTTTTCAGCAATACAATCCCCACGGGAATACCCACAATAGTGAGACAAAGGCCTATAATCTGAAAAAACAGGATGATGCTCAATAAGATTCCAAGGGGCAGGTAAACAATCATAACAATGGTTGAGTAAGTTTTCCACAGGGCATTGCGCTCATCACCAAGGTCGCTGCCAGAGACCATGCTATAACTAAAAGGCAGGAGGAGAAACTTGGAATATTGGATAAGACCAAGCCCGATGGGGCTGGTGACAACCAAAACCGTTAGTAATAAGCCCAGCAAAAACGCCGCCAAAGCCGACAGAAAACCCATAAATGGCACATGCCACAAAATATTTCCTAGTATACGCAACATCAACCCAACTCCTTTCGGCATATTTGCTACGCAAATAAATCCAGATAGATTCAAAACACAAACCCACATCCCTACTTTGAACAGGCTTGTGAGTTAACCAAACCAAAGGGCTTCCGCCACCTTTTCAGCTATGCAAAAAATAAACAGCTCCGTTGAGCGCGGTAAATGGCTAAGACTCCGTCATGGCAGGCAAAAGAGAGTAAATGAAAGATACCCTTGGCTGTGAGGATTATAGGCACCCCCTCAAAATGCTATGCCCCAAGGAGCTCCCAATCACCCCAGTGAACTCCAATGAGAACATTCAATCCTATCTGTCAAACAATCTTGAACGACAGGATTGAGTGAAGTCTCAACGAGAGCTTCGAAGTAAGCACTGTAAAAGAGTCGTGGGGAACCACTGGAAGGCATCAGAGAGCGACAAAAGATTGTTAGCAAGGCCATCAAAAGAACAAAGATGGCTCCTCGTCCAATGCCCCTCAACACCCCCTAGTCTAGCCGATGCCTAGATTATACGATACTCTATCCTTATGCCCGTGTAAAGTATTGCACGAGAGGATTCGCCCTTCGAGCAATTTGCAACGACAGTATTATTAGGGTGTTACCTGCATAACAACCATACAAGAAAATTATACCTTAGGGTGTTAAAACGGAAGGTATACCCGTGTTCATACGCTATCCTTTGCTTACCAAAAAAGACACCCACGGCTAAAGTGATGTTTGCCTAAAAGTCGCTGATAGCGCTTCTTCTCCCCACTCTTTTATACCCGCGTCCAGTTTCTTCAGAAGGGACTCTTTGTCACGAGGGAGCCTGCCCATGACAGGAATAAGATTCGTTGGATGCACCGCATAGAAAAGGACATTTTCCAATGTTATGTTCTCAATAAGCGTTTTAAGCTCCAGCAAGTTCTCCATTTCCGAAGCTTCCACAAAAGTACCTTTATGTATCTGTTCCGATATTTCCGCCCCATCCAGAGCCCTCAATGTTCCAACCCAAATAAGACTTGGTTTTGTTTCATTTAAAAAGGCCGCCGTTGCTGTGGCATTTTCTTGCCCCTGTCCCTTGCCCGCTATGCCGAGCATGAGCAAGGTCGTGTGGTTTATCTGCGCTTTTTCAAGCCTTGCCAATTGTTTTTTGGCCTCTTCGATGGTCCAGCCCTTTTTTATGCGCGGAGCAACGTCTTCCTTGCCCGACTCAATGCCCACATACAAATCATTAATGCCCAACATCCGCAATTCTTTGAGTTCTTCATCGGTTTTCGAAACGATGTTTTGAATGGAAGCGTACATGGTGATGGTTTCACACATGGGCAAGTATTCTTTAACTTTGTGAGCAATTTTCTTTAAATAATCCGCTTGCAGAACAAAGGCATCGCCGTTCAACAAAAAGACCCTTTCAGGGCGAGGATAAATGTCACGCGCTTTTTGTAAATCTTCCTCGATGTGTTCCAAAGATTCCCGCCGAAAAAGCACATCATGATACATATTGCAAAAGGTGCATTTATTATGGGCGCACCCCACAGTCACTTGGAGAAGCACCGAATCCATTTCAACAGGGGGCCTGTAGGTTGTTCCTTCATAACGCATGATATATCCTTTTCATTGAAATTCATTTCCCACCCATTGCCATCGGAACCGGCTATTTCTGTGACCTATGACATCCAAGGAAAGGGGGGAGCTTTATGGGCGCAACCAGAAAAAAACAGGTTATGGGGAAAGAGGCAAGTTAGCCATTGTGCCATACAGCGAAAAAACGGGGTACATGGTATTGTCTTCGCGCCCTCGATTGACTATAGAATTAAACAACAGCCTTGTGAAGACGGTTTATGCCCATACCCCACAGGCGCAATCTGCTTGTACGGTGTTTGGCATGAACCTTTACCCTGAATTTTTTATTGGTAGTCTTTGCCCAGAGCCTTTAAAACGCGGGAAAAAGAGAAAACGGGCAGAACGTCACCATAAACCCGTTAGAAAAATTCATGAGTAATCAGCGGCTAGCGGCACAGAATCACAAGGCTTCATAAGTGCCACAACGCCCACATAACCATAAGGAACTCGCATGCTTATTTGCCACTGCTTTCATTACACAATGGAAGATATTGAGCAGGATTTCGCCCAACACGGGAAATCTACCATACTAGAAAGGATCGTTCGCGAAAAAAGTAACGGAACATGCCAATGCGCCACGAAAAACCCCAAGGGCATCTGATGCATCGGCGATGTTCACAAGGTTGTGAACGCTCTTTCCTTTCAACGTACCTAAGTCCTTACCACAACCATTTAAAAATACCTGTTACCGCTTCTTGCTAAAATACATTGTCCTCTTCAAGTCTTTTGCCCCTCTTTCGCCTGCCATGAATCTTTCTAGCCATAAAGCTTCTCTTCGGGACTCTTGAGCTAACAAACCCTTGCGCTATTGCCCCCTACAGGTAAATACTCTTGATTTGATGCCCCTCGCTAAAACGATAAAGGGAAGGCTCTGCCTTCCCTTATCACTTTAATTGGTCACTTTTATTGCTTTAAAATAGCCGCCAAGTCTTGCTCTGGAGTGGAGATGGGATGGAGATCAAACATCTCAACCAGCACCTTTAAAACAGCGCTTGAGAAAAAGGCGGGAATGGAAGGCCCGATATAGATGTTTTTCACACCCAGCGAGAGCAGGGTCAACAAAATACACACGGCTTTTTGCTCATACCAAGACAACACCAGCGTGAGAGGTAAATCATTGACACCACACTCAAAGGCATTGGCAAGGGCGAGGGCGACCTGAATGGCGCCATAGGCGTCATTACATTGCCCCATGTCCAAAATGCGTGGGAAAGGCCCAATGGCGCCGATGTTTAAGTCGTTAAAGCGGTACTTGCCGCAAGCCAAGGTGAGGACAACGGTATCCGCGGGAGTTTGCTTAACAAAATCCGTATAGTAATTGCGGCCAGTTTTAGCGCCGTCGCAACCGCCCACAAGGAAGAAGTGCTTAATGGCGCCCTGTTTCACCGCATCGATAATAACGGGAGCGTTATCAAGTACTGTTTGGCGACCAAAACCCGTTGTAACCGAAGTTCCGCCGTTTATACCTTCAAAGGGTGTATCCTCCGCGTAACCGCCGAGCTCAATGGCCTGCTCAATTATGGCGCTAAAATCTTTGTGACCATTGGCGTCAGCGTCAATGTGGCGCATTTCAGGATAAGCCACAACAGAGGTCGTGTAGAGCCTGTCGGCGTAGCTCCCCCGCACGGGCATCAGGCAGTTCGTGGTATACAAAATAGGAGCGGGCAGATTTTCAAATTCTTTTTGCTGGTTCTGCCAAGCAGTGCCAAAGTTCCCTTTAAGATGCGCGTATCTTTTGAGTTCAGGATACCCGTGGGCTGGGAGCATTTCGCTATGCGTGTAGATATTCACGCCTTTTCCTTCACTTTGTTCAAGCAACATTTTCAAGTCATACAAATCATGACCTGTTACGACAATGAAAGGCCCTTTTTCCACAGTGAGAGGCACCTCAACGGGCACAGGATTGCCGTAGGCACCCGTGTTCGTTGCATCAAGGAGGGCCATACATTTAAGGTTAACGCCTCCAAACTCCATAAGCAAAGCGAGCCATTCTTCAACGGAACGCTCTTCTGCCATAGCAGCCATTCCCTTAATAAACCAAGCGTCCACCTCAGGGTCACGCTTGCCCATAACACGGGCGTGGTGAGCGTAAGCCGCCATACCGCGCAAACCAAATAATAAGGTAGAGCGTAAAGAAAGAATATCTTCATTGCCGTGGAAAAGTTCATCGGTTGACAAGGCAACGCCACCGCCAAGGGCTTGACGTTCCGCGGCGATGTGAGCCGTTAAATCCGCCAGTTTTTGTTCGTGAAAGCTGACGTTAGTAATGGTCGTAAAAAGACCATCCACAATGAGGTCGATGTGGCGGGTATTTTCAGGAGAACTCGCCCGCGCCAAGGATATCATTTCACAGGTTAAAGCGTCTTGCCCGTGGGCAACGGCTGGGGTTTTACCGCATACGCCTGAAACAGTGCATCCTGTTCCTTTGGCAGTCTGTTCGCATTGATAACAAAACATTTTTTCCATTGTCATTTCCTCCGTTACGAGTGTTATGAGACCAGCTATGATGGTGAAGAGGCCGGGCTTTTCCCAAAAGGGTAACCCAATAATCCAGTCAGCCTGCATAAAGACTAAAGCATGTCTTCACTAAAATCGGTTGCCAATGCAACATAGAACAAAAAAAGAGTGACTTTTGTGACAATACTGTTATATTGTGCCTAACGGAGGAAAGACAAGTGCAGATAAATCCCTATGTTTTAGAGAAGTTCGTGCTGTTTTCAGGCATTAGCGCCAATGATTTTTCGGCTGTGCTTGGCTGTGTCGGGGCAAGGAAAAAGCTCTTTCTCAAAAATGAATTTATTTTATTCACCCAAGACGAATTGCGAGCCATCGGCCTCATCCTCAAAGGACGAGTGCGGCTGCTCAAAGAAGATGTTTATGGCTACCGTAATATCGTCACCATCTTAGAGGCGGGGGAAGTATTTGGAGAATCTTTTGTCTGCGGCGGGGCCTATAGTCTCACGGTTTCTATTCAAGCCACAGAAGAAACCGAAGTATTGTTTCTATCCTTCGACCGTGTCATGCATACCTGCCCCAATTCCTGCGAATTTCATAACAAACTTATCACGAATATGGTGACTATGATCGCGCGAAAAAACATGAACCTCATGGAAAAACTTGAAATTACCACTCGCCATTCATTACGAGAAAAGGTTCTTACCTACCTTTCTCAACTGGCTCAGCAACAAGGGACATCTACGGTTACCGCCTCTTTGGGTAGGGTGGAACTGGCTGATTTTTTAGGGGTACATAGAAGCGCCCTGACAAGGGAGCTAAACACCATGCAAAAAGAGGGACTCATCCAATTCACAAGGAATACTTACACCTTGAACAACCTGGAACCACCAAAATACGTCTAGGGTACGGTAAAACACATCACCCCCTATGAGGATAAATATTGAGAAAAGCCAGAGTAGCGGTACTTCCTTCCTCTCATCCCCCTCGTCTACGCCGCTCTTTCCTCAAACTCCGTTCCCTAGACCTTTGTTTCGCCGAGGCAACTGCCCGTGGTTTTTGAAATTTTCCTCTTCCAGGGTTGTTTTTCCAGCACTTCATCCGTTATTTTAGCCCAGAACAGAGAAAGGATTGCCCCTAAAGGTAAGATACAAAAAGAGCCCCTTGGCAGGTGAATCATCTGGCAAGGGGCTCTTTGAAAAGCTCGCTTATGGGGTAAACCGGCTTATGGAGTAAACCTCTTTATTGGGTACCTTGACTGTATTAGGCAAGGTAAAACCGCATAGGGCTAGGGAAGTTTGCACCCGTCTGGCCCACAAGCGATGTCACCTTCCGCTTTTTCTTGTGATTCCCCAAAAGCTTCAGCAGCGAAACTGCCAGAGGAATTGCCAGAGTCATCACCAGAGAAATCACCAGACCCTTCGGGGTTGCTTTCCTGCCATGCCCTTGTCAAAGCACTCAAAAGAATAGCGGCCGAAACAGCTCCTGAATAGCTATATTTTCCGTTAATGACAAAATAGGGGACGCCGTTGCCGCCGTAATCTTTCATAGCTTTTTCGTCAGCCTCAACCTCACTGCGATAGTCATCGCCAGCAAGAACTCTGTCAATATCCGCCTCAGCCAATCCTTCCGCCACTGCCAATTCACGTAAAACAGCATGATCTTGTATGCGGCGTTGCTCGGACATGGCGGCAGAGTAAAAGCGATTAAACAAGGCCTGTTTTTTGCCCATTGTTTTGGCGAATTTTACGAGTCTGTGCGCGTCCATGGTGTCGCCAGCCCAAGAGCCTGCCAGCCTATAATGCAGGCCAACTTTTTGGGCGGTTTCTTCTATATTAGCAAAACCTTGGCTCATTTCCTCTTGATTCAAATGATACTTATCGCGCATAACCTGCTCAACAGGCATTGTTTCGCTACCCGGCATAAGACGATAAGAGCGCAAAGAAATACGCAATGAGTCTCGATGTTCAAACATGGCAACAGCTTTCTCAAAATGCTTTTCCCCTATGCGGCACCAGGGACAAATAAGGTCAGACCACATATCGACAACGAGTACATTTTGCGGCGCGTTTTTTTGTTGGGTCATCATACCCTCCTCCGAGATAACAATGTTTATCCTTCCCTATACCGTGGGGCTATCGTTTCACTGTGCCTTTTAGCCTAGGGCAGGTTCAAAAGTTTTGAGAGACACAAAACTATAAAGCCATGCGTCCGTGGTGCTCGGCGATTGTTTTCGCCAGATCTTCCAAAGCACCCTCGCCGTATTCCGGTGAAAAGATACAATGGAATCCCTTATAGCCAGAAAGTTCCGCCCCATCGCGTTGGGAAGAGTCTCCTAGGGGCGGGGTATAACCGGCATAGGGCTCCAGTTTCACCAACAGCCCGCGTCGCCGCTTTACAAGATTGGCCTCGTTGGGAAAACTTATATCATCAATAATCATTCCGGGGACATTCCTTTCTTGGCAAAGTTTCAGCCATTTTTCCATAACCATAACCCAATGGTTGGGGTTTTTCGGTTGTATAATCTCCTGCGCATACCACTCCACAAGACGGTTGGCAGCCATACCCTGAGGCATTCCGGCCCTTTCTCTTTCTTCGTTGAGATCAATATAGTCGTCAAGGTTGTGGTAGAGGGTCTCCATGCGCACCTGAAATTTCGCCCCTACTTCTTGCCTTACAAGGTCGCCAAAGGAGGCCCGGTGATAGGCGGGAAAAAACTTCAAGAGCAGCAGGGAAACAGCTGTTTTGCCCACTCCTCTTTGCCCTGCAAGTCCTATAATGTTTATTTTCATCTCAACTGTTCACTTCCATTCGATTCCGTCTGCTTATGTCCGATTCTGACCCTTATATTCAACAACGACTGCCCTTTCTCTCTAAAAAGCACAAACTGCATCAAACCGCACAAAGCGTCCAAAAACTCCTTTGGCGACCTCGCGCCAAAAGCCCCTTGAGCCACTATCTCATACCAATACCATTAACAAAGTCAAAGGGGCAAAAAAAGCAAATTCCTGTTTGCCAGAGTGGGTGTTCTAAGGTATGGAAATAAAAACAGCCACGCTGTCCTCAACCTAACCACCTTGAAAGCGAGCCATTATGCGCGGTACCACTCATATAATCCTCTTGGCCCTCTTGGCATTAAGCCTTTGCACCGTAAGCGCCTGTTCCTGGATGGGCGAGACAGTCGGCAGAGCCAAAGCCGGCATCGAAAACTCTTTGGATAATACCAAAGATGGCTATGATAAAGGCTATAAACAAGGGAAAAATTCTCAAACCGAAACCCCGAAAGCGGGTTCCCCAAAAGCGGGTTCCCAAAATAACGCCCCCCAAAAGGCAGAAACCACTGCCAACAAAACGGCTCAAGCTCAACCCGCCCAAACAACGAGTACCCCCGAAGCCACGCCTGCCACAAAAACCCAATAAAAGAGCAGGGCAAAAAACAGTGCCACAATAACAGTACGGGACAACCCTTCTTTTCCCGTGCCCTGTGGGCCGTTCCCCTTTTAACCTGACCCGTCTGTCCTCTTCTCCCCCCTTTTTGTTCCCTTTCCCCGCCTTGGGGTCACTGCCTCTCTCTCCTTATTCTAGCTTAGTTCTATCTTTTCGCCCCCTCTTGAAAGGCCTGCGAGACTAAAGATTCTTCCGTACCGGTCGATATCTTTATAGGACTATATTTCTTCGCATATCTATTGTATGCTTATACCATTATTCTATTCCCAATGGCGCTTTATACCGTTGAGTTTTTTACGGACTCACCGTCCAGTTTCTGCAATAGTTTTTTGCTTACAGCATTCTGCCCCTATGGCTCAGTCTATCTTGTTGAAAAGATAACGCGACACAGAGTTGATTACAGCCCCGCAAAGGCTCCGGCTCTCCATATTTAGCCTAAAAATCAGGCACGATTTTTAGACAAGTCCGGCGGACAGTACCATGAAGCTACAAACGAAATTGCTGTGTATTATTATCATTCCCCTCTTTCTCATGCTTGGGGTCGTCATTGCCATGTCGCATAAAAAGCAAAGCGACCTCCTTTTACAAGAAGCCATCGCCAACGCCGAAGTTATGGCCCAATCCGAAGCGAAACCATTCTTAGAGATGCTTAACCGCGGGTATATGGTGAGCCGCCAGCTCGCCGCCACGGCCTCCTCTTTTAAAGAACGACACGACACAGACCGGGGCCTTCTTATCACCATTATTCGAGATATCCACGAGCAAAACACAGACTTCTTGGGGAGTTGGATGATGTTTGACCCCGATGCTTTTGACGGTAACGACGCCCGCCATATGCCCGAAAACATCACCACAGACCCCCAAGCGGTCTATGGTGAAAAATACCTTATTACGGATATTTATGGGCAAAACGCCGACTATTCTCCCGATGGGGTCGCCTCAAAAGAAGGAACTTTTTCAGTGTACTGGGTCACCTCTGATGACGGCAAAAGCCTGGAACTCTCCTTCGCAGGGGAAAACGACGCCTTTGACGAGCCTTATTACGCCCTGGCCCGAGATACGAAAGCCACGTCTTTTCCTGACATTTATCTGGAAGAAGAAGAAAAAGTCTTGGTGAGCACCATCTCCACTCCAATTATGTACGATGGCCAATTTTATGGCGTGGCCGGCGTTGATATGAGCCTTGAAAACCTGCAAGAAACCATAGCCGCCATCAAACCCTTGGAGTCAGGGTTCATCACCGTTATTTCTCAAAAAGGACTCATCCTCGCGAGCCGAGACGACGGCATGGTCGGCAAAAACATTTCAGAGGCCGGACTGCCCGCGTCTTTGACAGCGGCTGTTCAACAAAACAAGCCCTACCACAGCATAACCAGCATGGACGGTCTTGATTATTTACATTATTCCATGCCTGTTTCCTTTGCCAACGGGGGGGATTCGTGGAGCTTCATGGTAAGCTTACCCGTCGATAAAATTATGGCGGAAGGAAACCAAGCCCTCATGCTGGGCCTTGGCTTCACCGTCATAGGTTGCTTGGTCATCATTTTGCTCATCGCCTTTTTAGTCCGCCGGATGGTGGGCGATATTTTGCTCAATATCCGATATGCCGAAACCATCGCTTCCGGCGACCTTAAAGCCACCATCGCCATTGACCGCCAAGATGAAATCGGCCTGTTGTCCCAGTCCCTGACAAAAATGACCTCATGGATTAGCGAATCTATCACCCAATCCCAAGAGCTGGTGGAAGAAAACACCAAGGCCAGAGAACGTTCCGAAGAAGCCCTGCGTCTCATTGAAAACAAAAACAAAGAAGACATGGTGCGCAGTGAAAAAATGCAAGACCTCGCCACCCAAATTGACGGAACCGCCGAAGAACTCACCGAAATTACCAATATTTTGGTTGAGCAGATTAACAAAGCCCAAAATGACTCACAGCTGACTATGGCTGAGACCTGTAAAAACAAAGACGCAGTGGCGACCCTTGACCGCATCTCTGACGAAGTTGTCTCTCAGGTAAGCTTAGCCGTAGAAAAAAGCTCACAAGCCCAGCAGGAGGCCGTAGAGGGCCGAAAAACACTGCAACTGGCATCAACAGCCGTTCATGAAGTTGCCGAAAACATGACGCAACTCCAAAACAACCTGCAAAACCTCAACGAGCAAACTCAAGGTATCAGCCGTATTATGACCGCTATTTCCGACGTGGCGGATCAAACGAACCTGCTGGCTCTTAACGCCGCCATCGAAGCCGCCCGCGCGGGCGAGGTGGGGCGCGGGTTTGCCGTGGTTGCCGATGAAGTGCGTAAACTGGCCGAAAAAACCATGGAATCCACCCAAGAGGTAGACGCCGTGACCAAAGCTGTCCAGCAAGGAGCCAGTCTTTCCTTAAGGGCCATGGAAAAGACCATTAGCGCCGTTGAAAATAGCCTCCGCCAAACCAACCTTTCCAGCGACACCCTGAACAACATCATCACCCTTGTTGAACAAAGCGCCGAAGAGGTACAGCATATTAGTCAGGTAAACGCCAACCAGTCGGCTGCCAATGAATCCATCGCCCATGTGACGGAATCCGTGGACAAAATTGCCGCTGAAACAACCCAAGGTATGGAAACCGCCATTCGACTGGTGAACGAACTTGAAGAGATATCAAAACGCTTGAGTTCTGCCACAGGTTCTTTACGAAATCTATAGTACCGACCTGTGCAAGGCGAAGAAATTTCTCTGCGAGTTCACCGCTTCAGACTCCTATCGCATTCCTCAAAGGTATAAAGAGCCACCCCCTCAAGGGGGTGGCTCTTTATACTGGACGTGCGAGGCTGGCTCGCCATGCAAGGGAAGTGTCCTTTGTCAGTGCTTATGCCGAGGGGCAAACACTTTTTCCAAAATTTTCCT